>NZ_SMJY01000258.1:0-7217 GCF_004348355.1 Micromonospora sp. KC721
CAGTAGTCGGGGGACGTAGACTGCCTGATCGGGCCCGATCGCCCCAAACGCGTAGACCGAAAGCCCGGAACCCGTGCCTAGCGGGGGTTCCGGGCTTTCGGTGCTCCAAGAGAACCGCGTGTCGTGCGCAGCCTTCACCGCTTGTTGAGGGTATGAGTTAGGAGCCGCGAGCACTGTCGGTAAGGTGAGCCGAACTCATACGCGGCTGTAGGTGGCACAGTTCGTTGGGGCACTGCTACCTTATAGGCCGGTCTGTATGGAGCGGGCTGAAAGAGCCAGGCGCCGATGCAGGTCAGGGTGGGGTTCTGGCCGGCGGGAATGCCTGGCCATTGGCGTACTGGTGCGCCGAAGTGAAAGAACGCAGGGAGCAGGACAAGACGGGAGTGCCGGTGCGCTGCTACGGGTACGACGAGACGGGACGCGAGATCATCTCGGCCGAGGCCGAGGTGATACGCGAGGTGGCGCAGCGAGTCCTGGACGGGGAAAGTATGCGCTCGACCGTGGCCGACCTCCGCAAGCGCGGTATCACGACGTCGGCCGGCCGTCCGTGGACCCAGCAGTCGCTGTCCCGACTTCTGAGGAACCCGCGGCTCGCCGGCCTCAAGACCTACCTCGGGAACGTCGTCGGTCGGGGCGAGTGGGAGCCGATTCTCGACCCGGACACGCACCGCAAGGTTCTGGAGATCCTCGACGACCCGTCGCGTAAGCAGCCGACAGCAACGAACGTGCGCAAGTACCTGCTGTCCGGCGGGTTTCTGGAGTGCGGCTTTCCGCTGACCGACGATGATGGCACGCACAACTGCGGGAAGCCGCTGTACACGCAGCCCAGCAACAGCGGCAAGCGCGGTTACGTCTGCCGGTCGGGTAGCCCGAGCTACGGGTGTGGCCGGATCCGAATCGCCGCCGCCAGCTTGGAAGATGAGGTCGCCGCCCGGGCGCTTGCCCGGCTGGCCTCGCCGAAGGTGCGTGCCCGGCTGGAGGCCCACGCGGGGATGCCAGCAACTGCCGAGTCGATCGCGAGTGCGTTGGGCGCTATCGACGAACGTCTGGCCGAGGCGGGCCAAGCGTACGCCAGGCGGGAGATTAGCCTCGTGACCCTTAAGGCGATTGAGGAGGAGGCGCGGCGGGAGCGGCGCGACCTCAAGGGTCGCCTGGAGCAGGCGGCGCGGCTACAGGCGTTGCCTGCGACGACGCCGGAGGGCCTGGCCGAGTGGTGGGTTGATGCGCCGCTGGAGCGGCGGCGCGAGTTGCTGGCGCTGGTCCTAGACAAGATCATTGTCAAGCCGGCTACGCGGCCGGGGAAGGCGCACCTCGATACCGAGAGACTGGAATTCGTCTGGAAGTGAGTGCGGATACGCCCCCTCTCGCCCCTCTCGCCCCTAGCGACGCACTTCGATACGTCTGCTGGGAGTTTGCTACGGCCGAGTCATATGGCCTGTTGCGCACTGTTGCGGTAAGGCTACGATCTTCGTTGCGCGGTTTCTTAACGGCGGCTTAATCCCGCAATCGGGTGTCGGGTCGCAGTGCCACTGCTGGCACATCGAAGGAGAAGCGGGGGAGCGAAGTTTTGGTGCGGCGACGCAAGATCGAGGTCCTGAAGCTGGCTCAGCGAATCGAGGCCGAGTTGGCGACCGGGAGGTGTGACGACGCTGAGGTGACCGACGAGCAGGCGCGACGGATTGCGAGTCTGCTCCGGCCGCCGGCGCCGACGCCGCCTGCTAAGTCCACCCCCGCTGGTCAAGCTGCCGGTGAGGGTTCTAGTCGTTGGGTGCGCTGTTCGGCTGCGTCGGTCCAGGTTTCGATGCTTCTTCAGTTGGGGGCGTGTGCCCCGCTGCCTGGCGGCTTCGATGAAGAAGCTCGGCCAGCTCCAGCCGGTCGCTGTTCGCAAGACGGCGCGGCCGGGCCACTACCGCCTGGTCGTCGGCGAGCGGCGCTGGCGGGCCGCCCAGCAGGGCGGCATCGAGGAACTGCACGCGATGGTCTGGGAAATGGACGACGAGTCCGCGTTCATTGCGCAGGTCGCCGAGAACGTCAACCGGCAGGACATGACGCCGATGGAGGAGGCCGCGGCGTACTCGCGCCTCGCGCAGGCGGGCTGGGAGACGGAGGCAATCGCCGACCTGTTCGGCAAGAGCGTGCCGTACATCGGGTGGCGGATCGACCTGCTCGGCCTTATCGACGATGCGAAGCAGCTCGTGGCTAAGGGGCAGCTGCAGGTGGGCGTCGCCTGGTACGTCTGCCGGCTGTCCGCCGACCAGCAGCGGCGGTTTCTGGTGAAGTGGGCGCGCGGCGAGTTCTCGTCGGCCCGGGACGCCGAGGCGTTCGCCAAGGCGTGCAAGGCGGCCGAGGAGCAGGCCGAGTTCTTCCAGCTCGACAAGGAGAAGCACAACGAGGAGGCCCAGGCGAAGGTCGCCGAGGAGCGCAAAAAGGTCGTCAGCAAGATCGAGCGGCTGGACGCGGCCGGGAAGATCCTGCACGAGCTGTCACAGATGGACGCGGAGGACCTGGCGCGGCTGCTCGCTGGCGCCGAGGGTGGCGTGGCCGGGCACCGGCAGCGCGTCGACGACCTCCGCTCGCTGGCTGGCAAGGTGTCGTCGAAGCTGCGCAAGGCGCAGGCCCTCGCTGCCGCCGTGACCGTCGAGCTGGACCCGGAAGTGGTGGTCGAGGTGCCGGCCGAGCTGATCGACGTGACGTCGACTGGGCCGATTAAGGTGGACCCGAACTGTACGTGGGAGGGCCACGCCGACGCGGTGAAGGAAGCCGGCTTCTGCCCGGTGTGCCAGCACTGAGCGTGGCAGGATGCTCGGCGTGACCCTTGACGACCAGCTGATGGCCATGGCGCTGCGGCTGCGTGTGCACGGTGGCCCGCAAGAGGGTGAGGCCCTGGAGCACCTTGCCGCGTACCTGCGAGAAACGCCGAAGAATCCGGAGGATCTGGCGGAGGCGCTGGAGACGATCCGGGACGCGGCCGACGGCGCGCTCCAGATCATCCTCCGGCACCAGGGCCGCCTCTGACCTGTAGGCACGTCGACGAGCGCCCCGCGCGATCCGCGCGGGGCGCTCGCCCTATGCGGGCGCAGTGCCGCTGCGTATGCTCCGGACATGCCGGTGCTCGGGCCGATCGATCTGCCGCCCTGCGGGGTGTGCCATCGGGCACGGGTGTGGCGCGGCGACCGGGAACCAGGGTGGTGCTGTGCCTGGCCCGCTCCCAGCTCGACGACGACCAGCGGCGGGCGCTGAACCTGTGAGTGTCACCAGCCGCCAGCCGCGTGCCCGCTACCTGTACGGTCACCATTTGACCGTAGAGTCCGCCTAGTATACAATGTTTATGTATAACAGTCGGCTGTTGGAGACGATCGGTGCGCGCGGCGTGGTCACGGTCCTGTGGGCCTGGCCGCTGCCGCACGAGCCGGCCGACCTCCAGCGGACGATGCGGCAAGCGCAGGCCGAGCTCTACCAGCAGGCGCGGATGCTGAACGCGGTCCCGCTCGGGCCGGCGACCTACCGGGTCGCCATTCGGGCGGTGTTCGACACCCACGCCGGTCCGGCGCTCGTCGCGGAAGTAAGGGCAGCTCAGCTGCCGGAGGAACCGGACAGAGAGGGGGCCACTGTGCCCGCTAGGTGTACGGCCGCAATGAGAAACTGCGGCGGGGTAAGAGACCGTGGCGGCGATACCGCATGAGTCAGAACGTGAAAATCGAGGAGGAGGCCCGCCAGGTCAGGGCGGCCCTGCCCGGCTACATCGAGGTGCGCGCCATGGCGGCTGCCGCGCTGGCCGCCGCCGCCGCCGATCTCGGCCAGGAGCTGGCCGAAAGGGACAGCCGCGACCTGGCCAGCGCCGTGGTCGACGCGATCTACCAGGCAGCCGAATTGCGCGGCATCGCGTTCGCGTGCGACGTCGCCGACATGGAGGTGGCCGCCAACGAGCGGTGGCTACTCCCAAGGGCGCGGGAGGAAGCCAAAGCGGGGGACCCGACGGCCCGCCGGGTTCTCGGCGACCTAGAGCGCTACGCCGAGGGCGCAGAGAAGATCCGTGACGAGCTGGTCGAACGGCTAGCGCGCGTCGGCCGGGAGTGGCTGGCGAAGCGGCCGGCGGCGGTCGTGCCGCTGTCGGCGCCGGCCGAGCCCGCCGAGGCGAGGGCGGCGGCGTGACCGTGCCCGCCATCGCCGTGCCGCAGTTCGATCCGGAGCAGGCCGCCCGAATCCAGGCGGCGTGGGAGCGGCTGGGTCAACAGCTCGCCGAAGTCCTTGGGGCCCTGCGCGACCTGTTCCGCCGGATCGGTGCCGTCCTCCGTCGCGCCCTCGCGCCGCTAGTCCGTCTGGCGGACCAGCGGCGGGTGCGGCTGCGCGTGATGCACCTGGCGTACCGGCGGCGGCTACGGAACCGGCGGCGGCGGGCGCGGTAGTGGCCGGCAACGAACCGGAGACGGCGCGGGCCCGGGCACTGGCCCGGGCCCGCGCATGTCGGCGCGAGACGGGGGCCGAGCCGCCTCCGCGTCGCGGCCGGCGGCCCGCACCGCGGCCGCCGGCCGGCGCCGAGCCGGTCAGCGACAGCGTGGCGGCCCTGGCCACCCGGTACCTCGTCGACGGCTACACGCCGGACGAGGTCGCCGAGCGGTTCGGGGTCAACCGCGGCTGGTGCCGGGCGATGGCCGCCCGGCTGCGAGGGAGGAGGTAGCCGATGCCTGACCAGGTGCCGGCCAGCCCCGACGAAGTGCCCGTCGAGTGCGAGGACTGCGGACGTCCCCTGAGGACGAAGCGGGCCCGCGTGGAACGGGTCGGACCGAAGTGCCGCCGCAGGCGGCTGGAGCCGATGGGAGGAGCAGCATGGCGGCGATCGTCAAGCTCGGGGGTCGCGTAGTCACGCCAATGGTGGAGGCGAAGGCGGTCCTGCCGCTGCCGCCGGAGGTCGAGCCTGCCGGCGACGGCGAGGTCATCGAGCTGGAGCTGCTGGCCATCGTGGGTCCGCCGTCGGTGGTGGCGTCCGCACTGGACGCTTTGGCCGCGCACCTGGACGACCTGATCCCGGTGATCGGGAAGTTCTACGACGACCACGCAAAGCCCAATGGGGGATGAGTTGCAGCTGTTCACGAACCGCTACCAGCGGTTCCGCCCCGACCAGGGAGCACCTGTCCGGACGACGGTCGGTGCTCCCCGGTTCCAATTGCCGTACGAGCTGGCCGGGTTCGCCCGGCTCCTCGCGCCGAGCTACGCGATGCTCAAGATGGCCGAGGGCCCGTACCGGCACATCTATCTGGAGCGACTGGAAGCCGCCGGCGTCGACCTGATCTCCGAGCAGCTTGCGGAGATCGCCGACGTCGCCGGCACTCACCGGCTCGTCCTGCTCTGCTTCTGCGACCTGGCTGTGCCACCACCGGGCAACTGGTGCCACCGGCGCATGTTCGCCGCCTGGTGGGAAGAGCAGACCGGCCGGGAAGTGCCCGAACTGGCCGAGCGGCGCGAACCGCCGGCCCCGACCCTATTCGACTGATCGAGAAGGAGTTCACGTGGAAATGACTCTTGACCGGCCGCCCGCCGAAGCGAGCGTGCCCCTCGACTTCGACCCCGACCTGCAACCCGGCGAGTCCGGGTACTTCGCCGGGGAGTGGCTGGAGTACCCGTGCGACGGCGACCGCCGCTTCGAATCGGCGTACGCCGGCACGCTGATCCGGCGCTGGCAGGGCTGGGCAGTGTGGGAGTGCACCCGCGAGGTCGCCGAAGCCATCGTGGCAGACCAGGAGGCCGCCCGCAGGCACTACCGGGCGCTCTACGAGGCAGAGGGCTACACGGAGCCGAGGCTGAGTCAGACGCTCGACGCCGACATCCCGGAGATGCGCTGGGACGGCGACGTGATCGTGGTCGACCGCCGCCCCTTCGGCGAAGACGAGGAGTACCTTCGGATCGAGCCGAACGAGCGCGGGATGTACGTCGTGATGGGCGGCAACTGGACCTGGGAGGAAGTCCCGCGCGACGCTGCTGACCACGTGTACGGGACCGTGGAACTGTAGCCGTACAGTAAGGGGGCCGGTCCGCTGGGCCGGCCCCCTTCGCCTGGGCGAGATCAACGGTGATCCCGGCGGGATCACGGGCGGGAACACAGGGCTACAAGCGGCCACAACGGGGCACGAGTAGACACAAGCTGAGCAGGACCGATAGGATTACCGCAGGTCAACGGTCCGGCTCTGTGGGGTTCAAGTCCCCCCTCGGACACCACTTCTCGTGGATACCCACGCGAGATCAACTCCCCTCGCGTGGGAGCGAGAACCGGTACGTGGCATCTGTGCACCTAGACGCCGGGAGTGGCTCCCACCTGCGCTGACGCCGCTGTGTCTGCTCAGGCGGGGGCCTAGGTGAGTTCCGGCCGCCCGCGTCCCCGCCAGCCCGACGAACAGCTCGTCGAGGCCCTCGTGCCAACCCCGCTGCCCGTCGCCGTACCGGAGCCGGCGCCGCTGCCGACCTTGCCCGCGCCCGCCGCCCGCAGTGGCGATGGCCGCCTGCTGTTCGACGTGGCGCGACCCGACGCCGCCGGCCGCGTCACCGCTCGTGCGCTGCTGCGGGCGTTGGGCTGGACACCGGGCCTCACCCTGCACGTCGACGTCGTGACCGGCGCAATCCTGATCACCCCGGCCGCCGAAGGCGCGCACGCCGTCGGGACCCGCGAGGAACTGCCCCTACCGGCCGCCGCCCGACACCTGTGCGGCATCGCTCCCGGCGAACCCGTGCTTCTGGCTGCCCTGCCCCGCCAGAACCGCATTGTCGCGCATCCCTCAAACACCATCGCGGCGGTCCTGGCCGACCTGCACGCCCGCATCCTCGGAGAGCCCTCATGACCACGGATCCTGATCGTGTCGCCACCGCCCGGGCGCTGCTCAAGCACCTGGACGTTACTGCCGCCGACCTCACCGACAGTAACCAGCCCGCCGTGCCGACAGTCGCCGAGTACCTTCCTACTGTTGTCGCGGCGGCGAGCCCGGCCACCCGACGCACCTACGGCAGCTCTTGGCGACGAATGGCTGCCGCCTACGGCGATCGGCGCATCGACGCAGTGCGGGCCAGCGACATCGAAGCCCTCATGCGACAGGCCGCCGCCGGCGCCCGCCCTCGCCGAAACTCGCGCCATGGTCGGCACGCCGGTGAGCATCTCATCGCCGCCGCCCGCGCCTTCTACAACCGCGCCATCGCCGACGGCTACCTGACCATCGTGGACAGCCCCGCCC
>NZ_SMJY01000259.1:0-7075 GCF_004348355.1 Micromonospora sp. KC721
GCCGAACCCCCACCCCGGCCAGACCCCGCAGGCGCCCGACACCGCCGCGATCGCCTGCGTGAACGCCAGCACCAACGGTCCCCGGGTGCCCGGGTAGCTGCGCCACCAGGGCACGCCGACGGCGAGCAGGGCGAGCCCGTCGACCGCGTCCGCGCCGTGCACGGCGAGGTGCAGCAGGGCCGCCTGCCCGCCGAGGGAGTGGCCGAGCAGCAGCCGTCTGCGGCCGTCCAGCCGGGGCTTGAGCGCGTCGAGCACCGCGCCGACGTCGGTGACCAGCTCCGGGTAGCCGTACCGGCAGGCGCGCGAGGGGCGGGGAGTGCTGGCGCCGGTGCCGCGCAGGTCGACCACGGCCACGGCGAGCCCGGCCTCGCGCAGCGCGGCGGCGAACGGGCGGTAGTAGCGGGCCGGTACCCCCATCGCCGGCCAGATCACCACCATCGGCGACAGCTCCAGGTCGCGGCGCGGCGTCAGACGCGCCGAGCTGGAGCTGTCGTAGTCCGGCACGCCCACCGGTTCCGGATAGATCTGCACGCCGATCCGGGCGCCGTCGACATCGACGAACTCCTGGGTGTACGCCGCTTCCCCGCTCATCCTGTCAGCCTACGCCGCGATACTACTGCCCGGTAACCAAGGTGGGGCGGGTCCGGGCCCCGGTCAGGCCGCCGCCGGGGTGACCTGGCCGATGGCGGCGACCGTGGCGTAGACGGTGCCGAGCTGCTCGGCGCAGCGCTTCCAGGAGTACCGGCTGCGGACCCGGTCCAGCGCCGCCGTGGCGTACGCGAACCGGCGTACCTTGTCGGCGAGCAGCCGGCGCAACGCGGCACCGAGCGCCCGGGAGTCGCGCGGCGGGACCAGATCGCCGGTGAGGCCGTCCACCACCGTGTCGGCGATGCCACCCACGTTCGTACCGATCACCGGCACCCCGCACGCCATCCCCTCCAGCGGGGTGAGCCCGAACGGCTCATACCAGGGAACGGTCACCAGCACGTCCGCCGAGCGGTACCAGGCTCCCATCTCCTCCCGGGGCACCGCACCGACCAGCCGGACCCGGTCGGCGACCCCGCAGGCATCGGCGAGCGCGGTGAGTCGACGGGCGAAACCGTCGGCGGGCAGCAGCTCGGCCGGTGGCCCGCCGACCACCACGCACTCGGCGTCCGGGACCGCGGGCAAGGCCCGGACGACCTCCTGGAAGCCCTTGCCTTCGGCCATCCGCCCGACGGTGAGGATCCGGGGCCGGGTCGGGTCGCGGGGGGCGACCGGCCCGTCGGGGCGGAACATCTGTTCGTTGACGCCGGAGGGGACCAGCGCCATCTTCGACCGGGGCACACCGAGGCGGACCAGTTCGCCGACCTCGTCCTGGCACTGCACGATCACCCGGTCGGCGGCGCGTCCCAGCGCCCGCTCGTAGCTGATCCGGCCTGGTGGGCTGGTGTCCTTCGCTCCCTGGTGGCGGCGCCTCACCGAGCCCAGCGCGTGGTACGTCAACACCACCGGGATGTCGGTGCCCCGCGCGGCGTGCACGGTGGCCAGCCCGCTCATCCAGAAGTGGGCGTGCGCCACGTCCGGACGCCAGTCCCCGTGGCGCCACTGGTCGGCCATCCAGCGGCCGAACTCGCCCATGTACGGCAGCAGGTCGTTCTGCGGCACCCGCATCGCCGGCCCGGCCGGCACATGTCGCACCTGGTATCCGGCGGAGGTGTCCACCACGTCGGGCAGCTCGACGGCGTCGCGGCGGGTGTAGACCCGCACATCGTGACCCTCGCCGACCAGCGCCGCGGCCAGTTCGGCGACGTGGGTGTTCTGCCCGCCGCCGTCACCGCCGAGCACGGTGAGCGGGCTGGCGTGCTCGGAGATCATCGCGATGCGCATGTTTCCTCCTCCAAGATCCGGTCCCAGTCGAGCGGGGACTCAGCGACTGGCTTCGGGTCGGCTGCGCCCGGCGTGCCCCGCGTTCCCTCGGCCCACTCCCACCGCGCCGAGGCTGTCGACGTTGATTCCGGCGCCAGCCCGGCACCACCTGGCCGTCGACCACCAGGGCGGCAGCGAGATCGTGGACGATCGAGTTGATGCCGAGGACGCGCATGCCCGGTCCCCTACCCTGGGGGCCCGCAGCTAACCTCTGGCTCATCGACTTCTCGGCGGGAACAAACCTCCGTAGTGGACCTCCTGCCCCGGCGTCGCCCCCGGGCAGCGGCCCGGCGGACGACCGTTCCCCCGGGGGAAGATCGCACCGGACCGGCGCGTTGTGGCCAGGGTGGCGCAGGGCCGCCGCCGCGCGGTGTCGCGTGGGGCTGCGCCGTCGTGTCGGGCGGGGCGGCTACGCTCGCTGCGGCGCGCCGCGCCTGACATCGAGACGGTGAGCGGCATCACACCGCCGAGACCGGGGAGTACGACCAGTTGACCGCACAGCCTGACACCCTCTACGGAGCCGACGACCTCACCCACCTGGAGGGCCTGGACGCCGTCCGCAAGCGTCCCGGCATGTACATCGGCTCCACGGACAGCCGTGGCGTGGGTCACCTCGTCAACGAGATCCTCGACAACTCCACCGACGAGGGTGTCGCCGGTCACGCCACGAAGATCGAGGTGATCCTGCACGCCGACGGCTCGGTGCAGGTCGACGACGACGGCCGTGGCATCCCCACCGACGTGCACGCCAAGTCCGGCATCTCCGGCGTCGAGCTGGTGCTCACCCGGCTGCACGCGGGCGGCAAGTTCGGCGGCTCGGGCTACAAGACCTCCGGCGGCCTGCACGGCGTCGGCGCGTCGGCGGTCAACGCCCTGTCCCGACGCTTCGACGTCAGCGTCCGGCGCAGCGGCAAGATCCACACGATGTCGTTCCGGCACGGCGTGCCGGGCGTCTTCGACGGCGACGGCCCGGACGCACCGTTCACTCCCGGCCCCGGCCTGCAGGTCGTCGGGGCGATGAAGCGCGGCCAGCGCACCGGCACCTCGATCCGCTACTGGCACGACGCCCGCTACTTCGAGACCGGCGCCAGGCTCGACGTCGACGCCGTCCGGATGAAGCTGCGCAACACCGCCTTCCTGGTTCCCGGGGTGGACTACCGGCTGCGTGACGAGACCGGCGAGCAGCCCACCGAGGAGGCGTTCCACTTTCCCAACGGCCTCACCGACATGGTGGAGTTCCTCGCCCCGGCCGGCGACCGCCCGGTCTCCGGCACCCTGATGATCACGGGGGAGGGGGCGTACCGGGAGAACGCGGCCGACGCCAACGGCGTCATGCAGGCCAACGTGCCGCGCCGTGCCGAGGTCGAGATCGCGCTCCGCTGGGGCACCGGCTACGAGCGCACCGTCGAGTGCTTCACCAACACCATCCGCAACGCCCACGGCGGCACCCACCGCAAGGGCTTCGAGCGGGCCCTGGTGCGGACCCTCGCCGACGCCATCCGCAACGCCCGGGGTCTGCTCAAGGCCAAGGAGGAGCCGCCCACGCTGGACGACGTCCTGGAGGGGATGACGGCGGTGGTGCACGTGCGCATCCCCGAGCCGCAGTTCACCTCGCAGACCAAGGACGAACTCTCCACCGCCGGCATCACCAAGGTGCTTCAGTCGCTGGTCGAGCAGCATCTCAAAGCCTGGCTGGACGACCGCCGGACCAGGGCCGAGGCGCGCACCGTGCTGCAGAAGATCGTCGACGCGGCGCGGGTGCGGCTGACCCAGAAGCAGCAGAAGGACGCCGCTCGGCGCAAGACCGCCCTGGAGGGGGCGGCCATGCCCGCGAAGCTGGTCGACTGCCGGTCAGCCGGGATTGAGCGCAGTGAGCTGTTCATCGTGGAAGGCGACAGCGCCCTGGGGACGGGGCGACTTGCCCGATCTGCCGAGTATCAGGCGCTTCTTCCGATCCGGGGCAAGATCCTCAACGTGCAGAAGGCGAATCTCCAGCAGGTGCTGGACAACGTCGAGTGTGCCGCGATCGTGCAGGTGCTCGGGGCCGGGTCGGGGCGTACCTTCGACCTGTCGGCGCTGCGGTACGGCCGCGTGCTGATCATGGCGGACGCCGACGTGGACGGCGCGCACATCCGTACCCTGCTGATCACGCTCTTCGCCCGGTACATGCGTCCGCTGATCGAGGCCGGCCGGCTCTTCGCCGCGATGCCGCCCCTGCACAAGATCACCACCAGGGGCCGCAACCCGCAGACCATCTACACCTACACCCAGGCCGAGATGGAGGCGACGGTCCGCAAGCTGGAGAAGGCCGGCAAGCAGATCGTCACCCCGATCCCGCGCTTCAAGGGCCTCGGCGAGATGGACGCCGACGAGCTGTGGGAGACCACGATGAACCCGGCCACCCGGGCGGTCCGCCGGATCACCCTCGACGACGTCGACGCCGCCGAGCGGATCCTCGAACTGCTGATGGGGGAGAAGGTGGAGCCGCGTCGCAACTGGCTCATCGACTCCTCCGACCGGGTCGACCGCGAGGCGATCGACGCATGAGCACCCTCGTCACGGGAGAGAGCTGAACGATGGCACGCCGCAAGGACGACCGCGCCAAGGTGGACCTGTCCGCCTTCGATCAGGCCGGCGCACGGGTGTTCGACAACCCGCTGGTCACCGAGGTCTCCGACTCCTACCTGGAGTACGCCTTCTCGGTCATCCACTCCCGCGCCCTGCCCGACGCCCGGGACGGGCTCAAGCCGGTACACCGGCGCATTCTTTACTCGATGCACGAGAACGGCTTCCGGCCGGACCGCGCGCACGTCAAGTCGGCCCGCGTCGTCGGGGACGTGATGGGTCGGTACCACCCGCACGGTGACACGGCGATCTACGACGCCATGGTCCGGATGGCGCAGGACTTCTCGCTCAACGTCCCCCTCATCGACGGGCATGGAAACTTCGGGTCCCCGGACGACGGACCGGCCGCCGCGCGTTACACCGAGGCCCGGCTCGCCCGGGAGGCGATGCTGCTCGTCGGCGAGCTGGGCGAGGACACCGTCGACGTCGAGCCGAACTACGACGGCTCGCTGACCCAGCCCACCGTGCTGCCGGCGGCCTTTCCCAACCTGCTGGTCAACGGCGCGTCCGGGATCGCGGTCGGGATGGCGACCAACATGATCCCGCACAACCTGGGCGAGGTGGTCTCCGCCGCCCGCTGGCTGATCAACCACCCGGACGCCACCCTCGACAAGCTGATGGAGTACGTTCCCGGGCCCGACCTGCCCACCGGTGGGCTGCTGCTGGGCCTGGACGAGGTGCGCCGCGCGTACGAGACCGGGCGCGGTGTGGTCCGGATGCGGGGCCGGGTGGAGATCGGCCCGCTGGAGGGCAGTCGTGGCCGGCAGGCGATCACCGTGGTCGAGCTGCCGTACGGCGTCGGCGCGGAGAAGGTCATCGCGGCGATCACCAACGAGGTCACGAAGACGAAGCGGCTGACCGGTATCGCCGATGTCAAGGACCTCACCGACCGGGAGAGCGGCACCCGCCTGGTCATCGAGTGCAAGGTCGGGGTGAACCCGCAGGCGCTGCTGGCCGACCTCTACCGGCTCACCCCGCTGGAGCAGTCCTTCGGTGTCAACAACCTGGTCCTGGTCGACGGCCAGCCGCGTACCCTCGGGCTGAAGGCGTTGCTGGAGGTCTTCCTGGCCCACCGGTACGAGGTCGTCACCCGGCGCAGCGCGTACCGGCGGCGCAAGCGCGAGGAGCGGCTGCACCTGGTCGACGGTCTGCTGATCGCCCTGCTCGACATCGACAGGGTGGTCAAGCTGATCCGGGCCAGCGAGGACGCGCAGGCCGCCAAGGACGGCCTGATGCAGAAGTTCAAGCTCTCCGAGATCCAGGCCACCTACATCCTGGACACCCCGCTGCGCCGGCTGACCAGGTACGACCGCATCGAGTTGGAGGCCGAGCAGGAGAAGCTGCGCGGGGAGATCGCCGAGCTGTCGAAGATCCTCGACGACGACAAGGTGCTCAAGAAGGTCGTCTCCGACGAGTTGGCGGCGGTGGTGAAGCAGTTCGCCGCGCCGCGCCGTACCACCCTGGTCGACGGTGACCTCAAGGAGGTGCTGGCCGCGTCGGTGCCGGCCGGTCCGCTGGAGGTCACCGACGACCCCTGCCAGGTGATCCTCTCCGCGACGGGGCTGGTCGCCCGGACCGCGGCCGAGTCGGAGGAGGCCGCCGAGGGGCGCCGGCGCAACGGCCGGGTCAAGCACGACACCGTACGCGCGGTCGTGCACACCACGGCCCGGGGTCGGGTGCTCCTGGTGACCAGCGCCGGCCGGGCCTTCAAGATCGACGTGCTGCCGCTGCCGGTGCTGCCCGAGCAGGCCGGCACCGTTTCCCTGCGTGGTGGCATGTCCGCCGCCGAGCTGGTGCCGCTGGAGCCGGGCGAGACGGTGGTCGGCCTGGCCCCGCTCGGCGCGACCGCGCAGGGCTCACCCGGCCTGGCGTTGGGCACCCGGCAGGGTGTGGTCAAGGTCTGCTCCCCGGAGTGGCCGGTGCGCTCGGACGAGTTCGAGGTGATCTCGCTGCGCGAGGGGGACGAGGTGGTCGGGGCGACCTGGCTGACCGACGGGCAGGAGGCGCTGACCTTCGTCACCAGCGAGGCGTCGCTGCTGCGGTTCGCCGCGACGCTGGTCCGCCCGCAGGGCCCCAAGGGCGGCGGCATGGCGGGTGTCAACCTGCCGGCCGGGGCCCGGGTGGTCTTCTTCGGCGCGGTTCGCACCGACGACCCGGTGCATGGGGAGCCGATGGTGGTCACCTCGACCGGTGCGACGGTCAAGGTGACGCCGTTCGAGGCGTACCCGGCGAAGGGGCGGGCGACCGGCGGCGTGCGCGCGCAGCGGTTCCTCAAGGGTGAGACGGATCTGGTGGTGGCCTGGGTCGGGCCGCGACCGGTCGGTGCGACGGCGACGGGGGATCCGGTGGAGTTGCCGCCGGCGGATCCGCGCCGCGACGGCAGCGGCTTCGCGGTGATGCTCGGCCCCACGGTCGTCGGCCACCTCATCGAACGCGACTGAACCTCGACGACGGAAGCCCGGGAGCGGATGCTCCCGGGCTTCCGTCGTCTCTGCGCCCCCGTTGTGCAGGGGCGGAGGCGGGGCGGGGTCAGAGTTCGGGC
>NZ_SMJY01000025.1:0-45089 GCF_004348355.1 Micromonospora sp. KC721
GGGGTCAGAGGTCGAGGAGGAGGGTGCGGGGGCCCACGTTGACGCTCTCGACCAGCATGTGGGCGCGGAAGCGGCCGGTCTCGACCCGGGTGCCGCGGGCGCGTAGCGCGTCGACGACCGCGGTCACCAGGGGCTCGGCGAGCTCCGCGGGGGCGGCGGCGGTCCAGCTCGGACGCCGGCCCCGGCGGGCGTCGCCGTACAGGGTGAACTGGCTGACCAGCAGAATCGGGGCGCCGGTGTCGGCGACGCTGCGCTCGTCGTCCAGAATACGCAGTTCGTGGATCTTGCGGGCCATGCTCTGCGCGATCTCCGGGGTGTCCGAACGGGCCACCCCGAGCAGCACCAGCAGCCCGTCGGCGATCTCCCCGACCACCTGGCCGTCGACCGTGACGCTCGCCCGGGACACCGTCTGCAGCAGCGCACGCATCAGGTCGTCACCGGTTCGATGATGCCGCGTTCGACCAGGTGCGCCACGATCGGCCCGGCCGCCTCGGCCAACTCCTGCGGCGGCACGTCGTGCGCGGCGGCCAGCAGCGCGAGCTGGGCCAGCACCAGCGGGTCGATCTCCTCGGTCCAGCGCAGCCCGTGCGGCATGGCCAGCGTCTGCCGGTCCACCGCCCAGCCGTCGTCGCCCATGGTGGCCTCCTGACGCAGTTGCAGCCCCTCGGCGGCCCGGTAGCGCTCGGCGAGCAGCGCGTCGGTGTCGCGTACCCGCAGGAAGTCCTGGCGGTCGAACCAGGCGGCGATCCGGTCGCCCATCGGCGGCTCGACCCGCTGGCGTAGGTCCTCCACCCGGACCACCGGGTCCGCGTGCCCGGACCGGCGCAGCGACACGATGCCGAAACCGATCGCCTCCACCTTGTGCGCGTCGAACCAGTCCAGCCAGGCGGCCATCCGCTGCGGGTCGGCGGTCTCGCCGACGTCGGTGAGCCACAGGTTGACGTACGCCATCGGGTCGGCCACCTCGCGCTGGATCACCCAGGCGTCGCATCCGGTACCCGTGAACCAGCCGGCCACCCGCTCGCCCCAGTCCTCGCCGGCCACGTGCACCCAGTTCGCCAGGTACTGCATGGTGCCGCCCTCGGTGAGCAGGCCCGGCGCGGCGGCGGCCAGCTCCGCGCCGATCGTGTCGCCGACCCGGCCGGAGTCGCGGTAGACGTGGGTGGTGGTGCCGGGACCCACCACGAAGGGTGGGTTGCTCACCACCAGGTCGAAGCGGCGGCCGGCGACCGGGGCGACCAGGTCGCCGCGGAGCAGCTCCCAGTCCTGGTTGTTGAGGGCGGCGGTGGTGGCGGCGAAGCGCAACGCCCGCTCGGAGATGTCGGTGGCGGTGACCCGGCGGGCGTGGGTGGCCAGGTGCAGCGCCTGGATGCCGGAACCGGTGCCCAGGTCCAGCGCGGTCGCCACCGGTCGGCGCATGGTCGCGCCGATCAGTGTCTGGGTGGCCCCGCCGATGCCGAGCACGTGCTCGGCGTGCAACGGCCGGCCGGGACGGGCGCTGGCCGGCAGGTCGGCCAGCACCCACCAGTCGTCCCCGTACGGCTCCAGGTCGACCCCGGCGCGCAGGCCGTCTCCGTGCCGCTCGACGATCCCGCCGGCCAGGGCGTCGGCGATCGGCAGCGGGGCGAGCGCGGCGGCGACCACCGCCTCGGACTCGGTCTGGCCGCAGATGAACACCCGGATCAGGGTCGCGAGCGGATCGCGGTCGGCGGTGGCGCGCAGGGCGGCCCGGAAGTCGTTGCGGGCGATGCCGCCGGTGGCCGCCGGGCCGAGCCGGCCGGCGATGCCGTTGGAGGTGAAGCCGGCCCGGTCCAGCGCGGTACGCAGCGCCTGGACGCCGGCCGGGGAGAGCAGCATGTCGTGTCGTTCCACGTCGACATCCTGCCTGGCCGAGGAGTCGCGGCGGCCGGCACCTGTTACATCCATATCGCTGCCTGGATAGATTCGCTGTTATCTCTTTCATGCATCTCGATGGATGGCTAGCATTCCCCCCAACATCCGTCGATGGGCGTCCCCGCGGCCAGGAACCGCCGGACGCACCGGTAGGGAGTTCAGACGATGTCGACCGTGCCCGTTAACCGGCGCCACGTGATCCGCGCGTTCGCCATGACGGCCGCGGCGGCGGCCCTCACCGCCGCCGCCACCACCCCGGCCCTCGCCGCCCCGACCGGCGAGATCCGCCACGCCTCCGCCCCGAACGCGATCAGCGGCAGCTACCTCGTCGTCCTGAAGACCGACGCCGTCGGCGCCGCCAACACCCGCGCCGCCCGCAGCGCCGTGCCGGACCGCGCCACCGCCCTCACCAAGCGGTACGGGGGCAGCGTCGGCGACGTCTACAGCGCCGCGATCACCGGCTTCAGCGCGAAGATGAGCGCCGCCCAGGCCCGCCGGCTGGCGGCCGACCCCGCCGTCGCGTACGTCGAGCAGGACCAGGTGTTGACCGCCCAGGCCACCCAGACCAACCCGCCGTCGTGGGGTCTGGACCGCATCGACCAGCGCTACCTGCCGCTGAACCGCAGCTACACGTACCCGAACACGGCCTCGAACGTGCGGGCCTACATCATCGACACCGGCATCCGGATCACCCACACCGA
Source organism: Micromonospora sp. KC721 (assembly GCF_004348355.1). Classification (NCBI taxonomy): domain Bacteria; kingdom Bacillati; phylum Actinomycetota; class Actinomycetes; order Micromonosporales; family Micromonosporaceae; genus Micromonospora; species Micromonospora sp. KC721. The sequence goes on from NZ_SMJY01000025.1 coordinate 2,595, forward strand.
CTTCGGCGGCCGGGCGACCTGGGGCACCAACACCGTCGACAGCAACAACACCGACTGCAACGGCCACGGCACCCACGTCGCCGGCACCGTCGGCGGCACCGCGCACGGCGTGGCCAAGGGCGTCCGCCTGGTCGCCGTCAAGGTGCTCAACTGCTCCGGCAGCGGCACCACCACCGGCGTCGTCAACGGCGTCAACTGGGTGACCGCCAACGCCGTCAAGCCGGCCGTGGCCAACATGAGCCTCGGCGGCGGCGCCAGCACCACGCTGGACAACGCGGTCAACAACTCGATCCGCTCCGGCATCACGTACGCGCTGGCGGCCGGCAACTCCAACGCCAACGCGTGCAACTCGTCGCCGGCCCGGGTCGCCGCCGGCCTCACCGTCGGCGCCACCACCAGCACCGACGCGCGGGCGTCCTTCTCGAACTACGGCACCTGCGTGGACATCTTCGCCCCGGGCGCGAACATCGTCTCGGCGTACCGGACCAGCGACACCGCCACCAGCAGCCTCAGCGGCACCTCGATGGCCGCGCCGCACGTGGCCGGCGCCGCCGCGCTGGTGCTGAGCGCCAACCCCTCGTACACCCCGGCACAGGTGGGCAGCTTCCTGACCAGCAACGCCACCACCGGCGTGGTGACCAACCCGGGCAGCGGCTCGCCGAACCGGCTGCTCTTCGTCGTCAACTGACGACCCGCCCCCGCGCGGCCCGGTGGACGTCCCCCCGTCCACCGGGCCGCGTCGCGTCGGTCAGCCGACCGGCAGCGCCGGGGTCGGCACCGGGGTAGGGTTCGGCGCGGCGGGCCAGGCCCGGGCCGTCCCCTCGACGTGGACGCCCACCTCGGCACCGACCGGTACCGGATCCGCCTCGTCCCAGATCCGCGCGGTGACCCGGGTGCCGTCGGCCAAGCGCAGGGCGACCAGGGCGTCGTGACCGTGGAAGTCGTGGCGCAGCACGGTGGCGGTCACCGCCGCTCCGCCCGCGGCGGCGGTCAGCCGCAGCTGTTCCGGCCGGACCAGCACGGTCACCGGGCCGTGCGCCGCGCCGATGATCGGTAGGGTCCCCAGCGGGGTACGGGCCGCGTCGCCGGAGGCGACCGCCGGCAGCAGCACCGCGTCCCCGACGAACCCGGCCACCCACTCGTCGGCGGGTTCGCGGTACAGCGCGGTCGGGGAGTCCGCCTGCACCACCCGCCCGGAGCGCAGCACCGCCACCCGGTCCGCCACCGACAGGGCCTCACCCTGGTCGTGGGTGACCAGCACCGCGGTCGCGCCGTCGGTGCGCAGCGCCTCCCGGATGTCGTGCCGCAGGCCGGCGCGCAGCCCGGCGTCGAGCGCGCTGAACGGTTCGTCCAGCAGCACCAGCGACGGCCGTGGGGCCAGTGCCCGCGCCACGGCGACCCGCTGCTGCTGACCGCCGGAGAGCTGGTGCGGCATCCGGTCGCCGTACCCGGCCAGCCCGACCAGGGCCAGCACCTCGTCGACCCGGTCGCCGCGCCGGGCGGCCCGGTCCAGGCCGTACGCGATGTTGGCGGCCACGCTCAGGTGCGGGAAGAGGGCGCCCTCCTGCGGCACCACGGCGATCCGGCGGCGGTGCGCCGGCAGGTGGCGACCCGGGCCGGCCACCTCCTGCCCGTCGACCCGGATGGTGCCGGCGTCCAGCCGCTCGAAACCGGCCAGGCAGCGCAGCAGGGTGGTCTTGCCGCAGCCGGACGGGCCGAGCACCGCGGTCAGCGCGCCGGCCGGGACGGTGAGGTCGACCCCGTCCAGCGCGGTCACCGGGCCGTACCGTTTGCCGACGCCGGCCAGCACGACCTCGCTCATCGATCCTCCTTGTCGAGCAGGCCGCTCCGGGCCGCCAGCCACCAGGTCGGCAGCGCCGAGATGGCCACCAGCAGCGCGGCGTACGGCGCGGCGGCGGCGTACGCCCCGACGGAGGTGGCCGTCCACAGCTCGGTGGCGAGGGTGTCGGTGCCGGTCGGGCGGAGCAGCAGGGTGGCCGGCAGTTCCTTCATGCCGGTGAGGAAGACCAGGGCCGCCCCCGCCCCGATCCCGGGCAGGGTCAGCGGCAGGGTGACGGTGCGCAGCACCGCCAGCGGCCCGCGCCCCAGCGAGCGGGCCACCTCCTCCAGCCCGGGCGGGGCCTGGCCGGCGGCGCCGGCCACCGCGCCGACGGCCAGCGGCAGGAAGAGCGTGGCGTAGGCGAGCGCCAGCAGCCACGACGTCTGGTAGAGCGGTCGGGCCACGGTAATGCCGAAGAAGATCAGCGACAGTCCGATCACCACGCCGGGCAGCGCGTGGGCGAGGTAGGCGAGCCGGTCCAGCGCGGTGGCCAGCGGGCCGGGGGCGCGGGCGGTGAGCAGTCCGAGCGGCAGGGCCAGCAGCATGGTCAGGGCGGCGCCGGCCAGCGACAGCCCGAGCGAGTTGCCAGCGGCGGCGGCGACCTCGGCCAGCGCGCCGGGGCGGGACACCCCGCTGAGCAGCCGGCGGGCCAGGCTGACCGCGGGTACCCCCAGCGCCAGGGCGGCGACGGCGAGCAGCGCCGCCAGGGCCGGCCAGCGGGCCGGACCGAGCCGTAGCCGGGCGGCGGGGCGGCGGGCTCCGCCGAGCCGGGCGTACCGGGCGCCGCGCCGCCGGGTCGCGGTCTCACCGGCCAGCAGCAGTACGGTCAGCGCCACCAGGACGCTGGAGAGCACCAACGCGCCGGTGCGGTCGAAGCCCAGGTCGAAGGCGACGAAGATGGCCCGGGTGAAGGTGTCGGTGCGCAGGATCGACACCGCGCCGAAGTCGGCCAGCACGTAGAGCGCGACCAGCAGTGCCCCGGCGGCGGTGGCCGGGCGGATCTGGCGCAGGGTCACGTCGGTGAAGGTGCGCCAACTGCCCCGACCCAGCGAGCGGGAGACCTCCTCCTGCGCCGGGTCTGAGCCCTTGAGCGCCGCGGCGACGGGCAGGAAGACGTACGGGTAGGAACAGAGGGTCAGCACCAGCGCCGCCGGCCAGAACCCTTCGAGGCGGTCGACGGTGGAGACCCAGGCGAACGCGGCGATGTAGGTGGGCACGGCCAGCGGCAGCGCGGCGAGCACCGCGAAGAACCGCCGCCCGGGCAGGTCGGTGCGGGTGACCAGCCAGGCGGTGGCCACCCCGAGTACCACGCAGGCGGTGGTGACCACGGCGGCCAGCCCGAGACTGCGGGCGGCGAGCAGCCCGACCCGCCCGGTCCACAGTTGCGCGCCGAGCCGCCCGACGCCGGCCTCGGCGGTGCGTACCGTGAGATAGACCAGAGGGATCAGGGCCACGGCGACCGCGGCGGTGGAGGCCGCGAGCAGTGCCGGGCGTGGCGCCAGTCGGCGCGCCCACCCGCGTACGCCGAAACGGGCCGGCCCGATCCGGGCCGGCCCCGCCTCGGGGGTGGTGGTGGTCATGCTCAGGGCACCAGGCCCGACTCCGTGATCATCTTGATGGTGACGTCGAGGGTGTCCAGGTCGTTCAGGTCGATGTCGGGGGTGTCCAGGTCGGCCAGGGGCGGCACTCCGGCCGGCGCGGCGACCCCGGTCACCACCGGGTACTCGAAGGTCTGCTCGGCGAAGTACCGCTGCGATTCGGGGTTGAGCAGGAAGTCGACGAAGGCCTTGGTGTCCGGGTCCTCGGCGGAGCGCTTGAGCACCCCGACGCCGGCGACGTTGACCAGCGCGCCGGTGTCGCCGCCAGGGAAGAAGTGCAGCTTCACCTTGAGCCCGTCGGGCGTGGTGCCCTTCTCCTTGGCGACCTCGCCGACGTAGTAGTGGTTGACCAGGCCGACCGGGATCGTCCCGTTGTCCACATCCTCGACGATCTTGACGTTGTTGTCGCGGATCTGCGGCTCGTTGGCCTTGAGGCCGGCGAGGAAGTCCTTGGCCTTCTGGTCGCCGTGCTGCACCCGGATCGCGGTGACGAACGCCTGGAACGACGCGTTGGTCGGGGCGAGGCCGATCTTGCCCTTCCACTTCGGGTCGGTCAGCTCGAACACCGACCTGGGCAGCTCGGCGGCGGGCACGGTGTCGGCGTTGTAGGCCAGCACCCGGGACCGGGCACTGACGCCCACCCACTGGCCGGTGCGGGCCCGGAAGGTCTGCGGCACCTTCTCCAGGTCGGCGGCGGGCAGCGGGGCGAACATACCGCGCTTGGCGACCGCGCCGAGGGCGCCGGCGTCCTGGGCGAAGAAGGCGTCGGCGGGGGACTTGTCGCCCTCCTCGAGGAGCTGGGCGGCGAGCTGCGCGGTGGTGGCGTACCGGGTCTTGACCGTGATGCCGGTCTGCTCGCTGAACCTGTCCAGCAACGGCTTGACCAGCGTCTCGTTACGGCCGCTGTAGACCGTGATCGTCTTGTCGCCGGGCTTGCCCGGATCCCCGGCGTCGTCGCCGCCGGAGCCGCAGGCGACCAGACCGAACGAGAGCAGCCCGGCGGCGGCGACGGCCGCGAGGGGCCTGCGGGCGGGGACGGGCACGGTGCACTCCTTCAGCTCGCTCGACGGGCGCTCCGCCGACCGGCCTGAAGTTAGCACAGCCTAACCTCACACCGTATTGGCCCTGCTGGGGCGGGATGAACGACACACCGGTGGGTCCCGGCTTGGTGATCGACTCCGTTTGCGCCACGGGGGGTGTTCTTTGCCCCGGACACCACCGGTCGGCGCAAACGGCGTCGGATCAGACTGGCTCGGCGTCATGGGGCCAGTTCGACGTCAAGATCCAGTCGAGGCCATCCTCGCCATCTGTGTCCAGATGGGGAGCGCGACGCAGGCCGGCGCGTGCGGCGACCTTCAGCGACGCCACGTTGTCGGGTCGGACTCTAGCGATGATCGGATGGTCGGGCAGGTGAGCGGTTGCCCAGTTGACGACGGTGGTGGCGGCCTCGGTGGCTACTCCGTTGCCCCAGGCCAGCGGGTCAAGGCGGTAGAAGAAGTTCAGGATGGTGCGGTCGTGCAGCCGCATCAGCTTGATGCCGCAGAAGCCGAGCGGCTGGCGGGTCCGCAGCTGGTCGTGGACGGTCCAGTAACCGAAGCCGTGCTGGTTCCAGTGCTCGTTCCAGCGTTGGTAACGCTGCTCAGCTTCCGCGCGTGTGGCAAGCGCGTCAGCGGGATTGTGGGCGTACGCCCTTGGGTCGCTGTGGATTCGATAGATGGTGCCGATGTCAGCGCGCGTCGGGCGGCGCAGCGACAGTCGAGTAGTCAGCATTTCTTCGTTGTCGACCAGGTCGGCGTGGCGCATGTTGTGATCTTCTCCTTCGAGAACGGCTGTCCACAGGGGCACGCCTGTCGCTGCGTGTCTGGTCCATCCGCCATGGCTGGCGAGGTCTGGTGAGGGACCATGACTGCCATGACGCTCTCCCTGCCCATCGACCCCGCGGCGAACGACCTGCTCAACCGCAGCCCACTGGCGCTGCTCACCGGCATGCTGCTGGACCAGCAGATCCCGATGGAGAAGGCGTTCTCCTCGCCGTACGTGCTGGCCCAGCGGCTCGACCGTGACCCGGACGCCCGGGAGTTGGCCGAGTACGACCCGGACGCGCTGCTGGAGATCTTCGCCCGCCCGCCCGCGTTGCACCGCTTCCCGAAGGCGATGACCACCCGAGTCCAGGAGCTGTGCCGGGCCCTGGTCGACCGGTACGACGGCGACGCCGCCCGGCTCTGGGCCGACGTCGCCGACGGCGGGGATCTGCTGCGCCGGGTCGGTGAACTCCCCGGCTTCGGTCGGCAGAAGGCACAGATCTTCGTGGCCCTGCTCGGCAAGCGCTACGACGTCCGTCCGGCGGGCTGGCGGGAGGCGGCCGGCGCGTACGGCGAGGAGGGCGCGTACCGGTCGGTGGCGGACGTGGTCGACCCGGAGTCGCTGCGCCGGGTACGCGAGTTCAAGCAGGCCGCCAAGGCCGAGGCGAGGGCCGCGGAGGGCTGACGGCCCGGCCCGGTGCGGCCACGCCCGCCGCCGGGGTGGCGGTTCAGGCGGCGGTGGGCCGGGACAGCGATGCCAGCGCGCGCCGCACGTCGGCGAGCGAGACGGTGGCGGAGTCGTCCAGGTCGGCCAGGCCGGCCTCGATCCACTGCCGCATCAGGGTGGTGACGCCGATGCCGCGGGCCTCGGCTGCGGCCCGTACCCGCTCGTACGTCTCCAACGGCAGGCGTACCGAGCGGCTGACCATCGGCACGTCGGTGTCGGGGGTGGGCAGTTGCGCCGGCTGGCTCTCGTCGATGAGTTCGGCGAGCGCGTCGCCGCCGTCGTGGAACCGCTTGGTCGCCTCGTCACGGTGCATGGTGACCGTCTCCTCGTCGCCGGTCCCTCCGCACCGCCTCGTCGTAGCGCTTGGCCTCGACGTCGCTCAGCTCGCGGGCGGAGAGAATGTCCCAGTCGTTGTCGGTGCCGTCGGCCTCGGTGAGCAGTACGGCCAGTCGTCGGCCGCGGTGGCTGGCCGCGTAGACGACCATGACGTCGTCACCCAGGTGGCGGATCACCCGGCGGGTGCTGTGCAGCGCCTCCCAGACTTCCCCCGGTGTGACGTCGTAGACCCGCAGGTTGGCCAACGCCTCGGCGGTGAAGCTGAACCGGCTGCCCACCAGTGGAGCGTACCACCGGCGTAACACCCACACGATTCGGATGGATTGTCGCTGATCAAGGCGGGCCGGTGACAGGATGGGGCGTACCCCTCGAGGAGGTCCGTGTGAAGCGTCAGGCGTACCAGCCGATCCTGATCACCGACGCCGCACGCAGCCAGGACGACCAGCTCACCAGCCGGCAGAAACGCTACGTGCTGATGATGGGCGTCCGGGTGGCCTGCGTGATCGTCGGCGCGATCCTGGTCGGCGCGCAGGCCCCGCTGCTCTGGCTCTGGCTGCCGCTGGTCGCGCTCGGGATGATCCTCATTCCGTGGCTGGCCGTGCTGCTGGCCAACGACCGGCCGCCGAAGGAGCAGCACCGGCTGGCGGGCCGGTTCCAGCCCCGCAGCCGGGACGAGACGCCACCGATGAGCCTGGCGGCCGAGGAACACCCCCACAAGGTCATCGACGCCGAATCCTGACCGGCGCGTCTGCCGGTCGGCCGGCGCGGACGTCAGCCCGCCGTCGGGCGCGGACGTCAGCCCGCCGGCCGGGCGCCGACCAGCGAGACCGCCAGGGCGCCCAGGTCGCTGGCCCGGGTCAGCGCCGCCCGGGGCGGCGCGCCGGCCAACCAGGCCGCCAGCAGTCCCGCCGCGAACGCATCCCCGGCGCCGGTCACGTCGACCACCGCCACCCGCCGGGACGGCACCACCTCCAGCGTCGCGTTCCGGTCGTACCAGACCGCGCCGGCTCCGCCCCGCTTCACCACCACCCGCCGGGCCGCGGCCGACAACGCCCGTGCCTGCGCCTCCGGATCCAGCCCGCCGGCGAGCACACCGGCCTCGTCGGCGTTGACCAGCAGCAGGTCCACGTCGCGTACCCAGGACAGGAACGCCGCCGCGCCGGTCCGCCGCAGCGGCGTCGCGGAGGCCGCGTCCACGCTGGTGGTCAGGCCGCGTCCGCGCGCGGCGGCCAGCGCGGCCAGCCCGGCCGGTCGGGACGCGGCATCCAGCAGCGGGTACCCGGACAGGTGCAGGTGCGCGGCGTCGGGCGCCGCCGCCAGGGCCTGTTCGACGTGCCCGACGGTCAGCCGCAGGTTCGCGCCGCGCTCGGCGACCATGGTGCGCTCGTCGCCGGTGGCCAGCACGATCACCGTGCCGGTGGGGACGTCCGGGCGTACCTCGACCGCGCACCGCACCCCGACCCGCTCCAGCTCGGCCACCCGGTCCCGGCCGGCGCTGTCGTCGCCGACCGCACCCACCAGCGTCACCGGCACGCCCTGCTCGGCGATCCAGGCGGCCGTGTTCGCCGCCTGGCCACCCCCGACGACCCGGATGCCCGCCGCCGTGTCCGAGCCGGGGGCGAGCGGTCCGGCCAGCACCGCCACCACGTCGGTGATCAGGTCACCGACCACTACGATCCGGGACGGGCGGGTCATGCCCGGTCGCGCCCGGCGGCGGCCACCGCGATCCGGCCGGCCAGATCGGCGTTGCGCAGGATGATGCGTACGTTGACCGCCAGGCTCGCACCCTCGGTGGCCGAGTGGAAGTGGGACAGCAGGAACGGCGTCACCGCCTTGCCGGTCACCCCGTTGCGGGCCAGCCGGGCCAGGCCCTCGGCGAGGGTACGGTCGTGCAGCTCCGGGTCGAGCTGCTCGTCGACCGGCAGCGGGTTGGCCACGATCAGCCCGCCCTGGTGCACACCCTGCCGTGCCCGGGCGGCCAGCACGTCCGCCACCTGCTCCGGGGAGTCCACCGACCAGTCCAGGTCGAAGCCGGCGTCGGTGAGGTAGAAGCCGGGGAAGCGTCGGGTGCGGTAGCCCACCACCGCGACCCCGAGGGTCTCCAGCCGTTCCAGGGTGGCGCCCACGTCGAGGATCGACTTGACCCCGGCGCAGACCACCGCGATCGGGGTGCGGGCCAGGGTGGTCAAATCGGCGGACTCGTCGAAGCTCTGGGCGGCCTCGCGGTGCACCCCGCCGAGCCCGCCGGTGGCGAACACGCCGATCCCGGCCGCGGCGGCCACCGCGCTGGTGGCGGCCACCGTGGTCGCGCCGTCCGCGCCGGTCGCCGCGGCCACCGCGAGGTCGCGCACGGAAAGCTTGCTCACCCCGTCGGCGGCGGCCAGCCGGGTCAGCTCGGCGTCGTCCAACCCGACGACCAGTTCACCGCCGATCATGCCGATGGTTGCCGGGACCGCCCCGGCGTCCCGTACCGCCTGCTCGATCTCCCGTGCCACCCGCAGGTTGTCCGGGCGGGGCAGGCCGTGCGAGACGATGGTGCTCTCCAGGGCGACGACGGGACGACCGGTGCGCAGGGCGGCGGCGACCTCGGCGCCGGGACGGATGTGGAAGTTGGTCACCTGGGTACCGTACGGGCCGCCGTTGGGCGGGCTGCGGTGGACCAGGTCTTTCCGACCTGCCAGACTAAAAAGTTGGAGGTGCGATGTGAGTGCTCAGATTCTTGAGCGTCCAGAGCTGAAGGACGCCGACACCGGTCCCGAGATGTTCCACTACGTCCGTAAGGAGAAGATCGCCGAGAGTGCCGTCATGGGCACCTACGTGGTCGCGCTCTGCGGCGAGACGTTCCCGGTGACGAAGGCCGCGAAGCCCGGGTCCCCGGTCTGCCCGAAGTGCAAGGAGATCTACGACTCGTACGCCGACTGATTCGAGGGCGGCCGGCCAGGCCGCCCACCCGAATCAGCGTGGCGTCGAGTGGGGCGACCGACCGCCGCTGGTTATGCTGAGCCGGCCTTCGCGGCACCCGATGCGCGAGGGCCTTTTCATGGGCGGCGGCACCCGTGGCCCTCGGCCGGGGTCCGCCTGGTGCGGTCGGAGAGGAGCTACGCGTGGCACCCCGGTTGCCTGCGCTCGACACGTTTCCGCCCCTGCGTGCCTGGCAGCGCAAGGCGATGGTGGAGTATCTGCGTCGTCGGACCGAGGACTTCACCGCGGTCGCCACCCCCGGCGCCGGTAAGACCACCTTCGCTCTGCGGATCGCCGCCGAGCTGCTCGTCGACGGCACCGTCGAGGCGGTGACCGTGGTCGCCCCGACCGAACACCTGAAGACCCAGTGGGCGCAGGCCGCCGCCCGCGTCGGCATTCAGCTCGACGCCGCGTTCCGCAACGCCGACGTGCACTCCGCCGCCGACTTCCACGGCGCGGTCGTCACGTACGCCCAGGTCGGCATGGCCCCGCAGGTGCACAAGCGGCGCACCCTCACCCGGCGCACCCTGGTCATCCTGGACGAGATCCATCACGCCGGCGACTCCCGGACCTGGGGTGACGGGGTCAGGGCGGCCTTCGAGCCCGCGGTACGCCGCCTCATGCTCACCGGTACGCCGTTCCGCTCCGACGACAACCCCATCCCGTTTGTCAGCTACGAACGCGGCGGGGACGGTTTCCTGCGTTCCCGCGCCGACTCGGTCTACGGTTACGCGGACGCCCTGCGTGACGGTGTCGTCCGGCCGGTGCTGTTCCTGGCGTACTCCGGCGAGACCCGGTGGCGGACCAACGCCGGGGACGAACTGGCGGCGCGGCTCGGTGAGCCGATGACCCAGGATCTCGTGGCGCAGGCATGGCGTACCGCCCTGGACCCGGCCGGGGACTGGATGCCGCAGGTGCTGCGCGCCGCCGACGCCCGGCTGACCGTGCTGCGCAACGCCGGCATGCCCGACGCCGGCGGCCTGATCATCGCCAGCGACCAGCAGAACGCCCGCTCGTACGCCCGGCTCATCGAACAGGTCACCGGCGAGAAGGCCGCGGTGGTGCTCTCCGACGACGTGGGCGCCTCCGCCCGGATCGCGACGTTCGCGGCGTCCGAGCAGCGCTGGCTGGTCGCGGTCCGGATGGTCTCCGAGGGTGTCGACATCCCCCGGCTGGCTGTCGGCGTGTACGCCACCAGCGCCAGCACCCCGCTCTACTTCGCCCAGGCGATCGGGCGTTTCGTGCGGGCCCGTCGCCCCGGCGAGACCGCCTCGGTCTTTCTGCCCAGCGTCCCGCACCTGCTCGGTCTGGCCAGCGAGATGGAGGCCGCCCGCGACCACGTCCTCGGCAAGCCCAAGGATCGGGAGGGCTTCGACGACGACCTGCTGGAGCGGGCGCAACGGGACGAGCAGGCCAGCGGGGAGTTGGAGAAGCGCTTCACAGCGCTCTCCGCCACCGCCGAGCTGGACCAGGTGATCTTCGACGGCGCGTCCTTCGGCACCGCAGCCCAGGCCGGCACGCCGGAAGAGGAGGAGTACCTCGGCCTGCCCGGCCTGCTCACCGCCGACCAGGTCTCCCTGCTGCTGACCAAGCGGCAGGCCGAGCAGCTCGCCGCCCAGCGCCGTCGGGCCGCCGCCAGGGCCGCTGAGCCGGCCGCTGCGGCACCGCCGCCGCCCGCGCCGATGAGTGCCGCCCAGCGCCGGGTGGCGTTGCGACGCCAACTGAACGCCCTGGTGGCCGCCCGGCACCACCGGACCGGCCAGCCGCACGGAAAGATCCACGCCGAGCTGCGCCGGCTCTGCGGCGGCCCGCCCAGCGCCCAGGCGACGATCGAACAACTCGAGGAGCGCATCGCCACCGTCCAGACCCTCTGATCCCGGCAGGGCTGTGCGCGCCGCCGCGCCGAGCTACGCGGATTGCGGCATGGTGCGGCGTCCCAGGGTCGGGTTGCCGCGACGTGCCGCACCCGGAGTGGATCACTTGGGTTGCGGCGTGGACAGAGGCCTGGCGGAGGCAGAAAGCCGACCGGAGGGGCCCTGTCGGGCCACCTCCGGTCGGCTATGTCGTCGCTCTTGCGATTTGCGGACTCAGTTCGCCATCAGATCGGCGCCTCGCCAGCTGAACTCCGGGTCCGTCGCGTACTTCACGGTGATCTTCACGAGATCCTCCGCGTACTTGTTCGCGTGGTGCCCACAGAACACCAGTTCGCTCCCACCCGCCAGAGTGATCCGGAGCTTGCCGGCAGCATTGCAGCGGTCGCACCGTTCATCGGCGGCTGGGGGAGCCACCGTCTCGGGCGGCGGCGTGAGGGTCGGGGTCATCGCCTTCCTCCTCTGGTCGTCACCGATGAACACTCTCTTCGGTCGTTGCTCACTCATCGTGCAACACCCTTGCCAAGCCCTGCCTTCCCTGTGTGCCCCCGGGCGACCGAGGTCACACATGGCAGGACGACAGTGTGCCGTGTGCCAAGGGTGCCACGTCAACGATCACAAGCGGGTAATCGACCGGTCACCTTTGGGTGTTCTACGGCTGGTGGTCAAACCGACACGTTTAGTTGACGAAAGGGGTCAGTCTAGGTAGTCGCGCAGCACCTGGGAGCGCGACGGGTGCCGGAGCTTCGACATCGTCTTCGACTCGATCTGCCGGATCCGCTCCCGGGTCACCCCGTACACCTGGCCGATCTCGTCCAGGGTGCGCGGCTGCCCGTCGGTCAGGCCGAAACGCAGACGTACCACGCCCGCCTCGCGCTCGGAGAGCGTCTGCAAGACCTGCTGGAGCTGGTCCTGCAGCAGTGAGAACGAGACGGCGTCGACCGCCACCACGGCCTCCGAGTCCTCGATGAAGTCACCGAGCTGACTGTCGCCTTCGTCGCCGATCGTCTGGTCCAGCGAGATGGGCTCCCGGGCGTACTGCTGGATCTCCAGCACCTTCTCCGGTGTGATGTCCATCTCCTTGGCCAGCTCCTCCGGGGTGGGCTCGCGGCCCAGGTCCTGGAGCAGCTCGCGCTGGATCCGGCCGAGCTTGTTGATCACCTCGACCATGTGCACCGGGATGCGGATGGTGCGGGCCTGGTCGGCCATGGCGCGGGTGATCGCCTGGCGGATCCACCAGGTCGCGTAGGTGGAGAACTTGTAGCCCTTGGTGTAGTCGAACTTCTCGACCGCCCGGATCAGGCCCAGGTTGCCCTCCTGGATCAGGTCGAGGAACGCCATGCCCCGGCCGGTGTAGCGCTTGGCCAACGAGACCACCAGCCGGAGGTTGGCCTCCAGGAGGTGGTTCTTGGCGCGCTCGCCGTCCCGTGAGATCCAGAGCAGGTCCCGCTGCATCTCGCGGGTGAGCTTCTCCTCGCCCTCCTCGGCCGCGCGCAGCCGCTCGGCGGCGTAGAGCCCGGCCTCGATCCGCTTGGCGAGCTCCACCTCCTGCTCGGCGTTGAGCAGCGGAACCTTGCCGATCTGCTTCAGGTACGCCCGGACGGAGTCGGCGGACGCGGTCAGCTCGGCGTCCCGGCGAGCCTGCTTGAGCGCCTCGGACTCCTCGTCGTCCCACTCGAAGTCGTTGTCGCTGGCGGAGTTGGCGGCGTCGGTCTCGGCGGCCTGGGCCAGCTCGGCCGGCTCCTCGACCACCACGTCCTCGATCTCGGCCGCGAGCTCCTCGGGATCGATGTCGCCCTCGGCGCCCTCGCCCTTGACCTTGCCGGCGGCCTTGGTCGCGTCGGCGGCGGCCACGGTCGCCTTGGTGGCGCGGGTGGATCGGCTCGCCTTCGCGGCCGGCGCGACGGCCTTGGCCACCCCGGCGGTGGTGGCCTTGCGGGCCGCCGCCTTCCGCGGGGCGGGGGCCGGGGCCTCGTCGGCGGCGGGCGCCTGCTTCGGAGCGGGCGCGGCGGCCTTCTTGGTGGTCTTGGCGGTGGTGGCCCGGGACGCCGGCGTGGCGGACCGGGCGGCGGCGACCCGACGGCGGGTGCTGGCCGAGCCGTCCACGACCACGGTCACGCCCGCCTCGGAGAGCGCCCGCAGGATCTTCTTGGCCTGGGCCGGGGTCACCTCAGCGGACTCGACGGTGCGCGCGAGCTGCGCCGACGTCAACTGGCCGCCGGCGCTCTGCGCGTGTGCGATCAGAGTATCGGTGAGTGAGCGAACGTCGGCGCCGGTCTGGCGGGGTTCTGTCACGAATGACCTTCCGGAGGCGAAGAGCGAGCACGGCCGGGTCGTCCGGCGCAGCGTGGGGCACCACGCCGGGCGATGTCGTTGAGAGACCCCCGTGTCCCGGGCCGGCCGTCGGTGGCGGTCCGTGGCGCGTGGGCAGGGTGAATTGTAACGCCGTCTGCGGCGATCATCCTGCGGCGCACGGCGAACCGGCGGCGGGACCGCCGATTGGGCGCAGTTGTGGACTTTGTAAGGATGATAACCGCGCGTACGGCGGCAGGTCCCGGACGCGCGGGAAGGGGTACGGATCATGACTCGTTCGGCGCCGGCGCCGACGGAACTGCTCGCGATCGCGGTCGACGTCGCCCGGGAGGCGGCGCGGACGGCGTACCGGATGCGCGCCGAGGGGGTCTCGGTCGCCGCGACCAAGAGCACCGTCACCGACGTGGTCACCGCTGCCGACCGGGCGGTGGAGCGGCAGGTCCTCGACACCCTGGCCAAGCTCCGCCCGGACGACGCGGTGCTGGGCGAGGAGTACGGCGCGGGGGAGGGCGCGGGCTCCTCCGGTGTGCGTTGGATCGTCGACCCGATCGACGGCACCGTCAACTACCTCTACGGCATCCCGTACTGCGCCGTCTCGCTGGCCGCGGAGGTCGACGGCGACATGGTCGCCGGGGTGGTCCGCAACCTGTACACCGGTGAGGAGTGGACCGCCACCGCCGGCGGCGGGGCCTGGCGGGACGGGCGACGGCTGCGCTGCTCCACCGAGACCGACCTCGGCCAGACGCTGGTCGCCACCGGCTTCGGCTACGACTCGGCCCGGCGGGCGCACCAGGCACGGGTGGTCGCCGAGTTGATCCCGCACGTGCGCGACATCCGACGCCTGGGCGCCGCCTCGCTGGATCTGTGCCTGGCCGCCGAGGGGCGGGTCGACGCGTACTACGAGAAGGGTCTGGCCGCCTGGGACCTGGCGGCGGGCGGACTGGTCGCGGCCGAGGCGGGGCTGCGGGTCGGCGGGCTGGCGGGCCGCCCGGCCGGGCCGGACCTGGTGCTCGCCGCGCCACCGGCGCTGTTCGCGCCGCTACACGACCGGCTCGCCGCCCTGGACGCCTCCGGTGGCCCGTGACCGTCCGGCCTGAGTGAACACCCCGGCGGCGGTGTCCCGGGACACCGCCGCCGCGGTCACTTCCCGACCGGCATCGGGCAGGTGCCGGGCGGCGCGGTCGGCGAGCCCAGATCGCCGAGGGACTGATTGACCTCGGTGGTGGTGGCCAGTTGCTGGAAGTCGCTGCCGAGCACCACGTCGACCGTGTCGTCCTGGCGCTCGACCTCGAACTTCGTGTCGGCGTTGCCGAGGAAGTACGCCAGCAGCAGGTGCGCCGAACCCACGCCCTTCGGGCCGAACCGCAGCACCGCCACGCGGTCGACCTGCTTCTTCTGGTCGGTGACCTTCTTCACCTGGAACTGCCGGTTACGGAACTCGTCGGCGACCTCGCCGGCCAGGCCGGGGCGGTCAGTGGCGTTGATGACGTTGAGCTTCACGTCCTTGCGCTCGCGCAGCGCCACGTCGGCCAGTGGCCAGCCCTCGGGACAGCCGCCGTTGGCACCCGCCCCGCTCTGGCTGTCCTTGACGATCGCGACCACCACGAAGACCAGGGCGACGACCGCCAGCAGACCGACGACAACGAGTGCTCGCACTCGCGCAAAGCTCATCTGGGTGCTCCCCGGACAGTGGTGGGTGGCGGCGGTCGGCGGTCGGACCCACCGGCCATCGGGTACGCCGCTGAGGTTAACGGGTGTCCGACCGTCGCGTGGAAACAGTCCGACATGCCGGCGCGCCACCCGGGAAGCGGGTACTACTACCCCTATCTTCGTGTCGCCTGAGTCACATTGGGAACAACTCGGGGCGCTGGGGCGTACATCTCAGCCGCGAGGGCGGTATACATGCCTCGCCCGTAGGGGGGTAAGGTTCCGCGCTCGCCGGGGAGTCCTCTGGCGGCACCGGTCCGAACGGCCGTCGGGTCGGGTGACCGACACATTGGTGGCCGGCCAGTGGGAACCGAAACAACGTCGCCCGGCGTTACACCGGCAGCGACAATATCGATATGGGAGAGTGAACCGATGGCCACCGACTACGACGCCCCGCGTCGCGACGAGGTCGACCTCGGCGAGGACAGCCTGGAAGAGCTCAAGGCCCGGCGGGTCGACTCACAGTCGGGTGCCGTGGACGTCGACGAGGCCGAGGTGGCCGAGAGCTTCGAGCTGCCCGGCGCTGACCTGGCCGACGAGGAGCTGACCGTCAAGGTCCTTCCGATGCAGCAGGACGAGTTCCGGTGCGGCCGCTGCTTCCTGGTCCACCACCGCAGCCAACTCGCCGTCGAGCGCAACGGTGAACTGATCTGCCGCGAGTGCGTCTGACCCTGATCCGGGCGGCGGCCTCCTCACCGGGGGCCGCCGCTGCCCGAGCTGCCGTGCGCGCGTGGCGGGAAGCTGCTTGACTCGTTGACGGGCGGTCGGCACGCCGACGCAACCTCGGGAGGTCGGGCGGATGAGTGGACGGACGGGCCGGTTCGAGGCGGACGGTCCTCGAGACGGCACGCAGCCGGACGGCACGGCCGGCGAGGCGCCGGCCAGCCGGTCGGCCGAGGGGCCCGACGAGGGGGCGGCGGCGGTCGGTGCCGACCGGCCCGGCGAAGGGACCACGACGGGCCGGACCGACCGGGCCGACGACGATCTGGGCGCGACCGTCGCGGCGCTGACCGCCGACGACATCGAGCCGGCACGTCGGCGGCAACTGCTCACCCGGCTGGTGGGCCAGGCCCGCTCACGGGGGCTGGGCGACCTGTTCAAGCCCAGGGCCGCGCTGCGCTGGATGAGCGACACGATCGCCGACATCGCGCCACACGTGCCGATCCGCGACCTGGCCACCCTGCGCCGGCACTTCCCCGGCCTGGACGACGAGGCGCTGGCGGAGCGGCTGGTCCGTAACGCGAGCCGGGCCACCGCCGGGGTGGGCGCGGCCGGAGGTGGGGTGGCCGCGGTGGAGTGGGCCGTCACCCCCGCGCTGCTCTCCGCGCCGGTGCTGCTGGCCGCCGAGACCGTCGCCGTGGTGGCGGTCGAGCTGAAGCTGATCGGGGAGCTGCACGAGGTGTACGGCCTGCCGCTGCCCACCGGCGGCACCCAGCGGACGGTGGCGCTGGTGCAGTCCTGGGCGAGCCAGCGGGGCATCAACCCGATGCTGCCCGGGGTAGGTGTCGGCGCGGTGCTGGGCACCGCGGCCCGCAAGGAACTGCGGGACACCCTGCTGCGGCGCTTCGGCCGCAACCTCACCACCCTCGGCCCGTTCCTCACCGGCGCGGCGGTTGCCAGCTACCTCAACCGCCGGGCCACCCGCGCCCTGGCCGACCAGCTCCGAGCAGACCTGCGGCGGCAGCGTACGGCGCTGGGCGGCGGGCGACCCGCCCTGCCCTGAGAATCAGCCGGCGTCCCGGGCGGCCAGGATCGCCCCGGCCAGCTCGGCCGGACGCCGGCTGCTCACCACCCAGAACGGCGTCGGGTCGGCCGGGTCGTCCAGGACCACCTGCACCGCGCCGGCCACCCAGGGACGCTGCACGACGAACGCGAGCGGATCGGCGCCGACGCCGAGCACCTCCCGCCGCCCCGCCGCGTCCAGCGGAACCGCGTCGGCCACGTACCGCACCGGCAGGTGGGCGTCGTCGACCCAGAGCTGCCCGTCGCGCACCTCCACCCGGACCCGGCCCCACCACCACAGGGCCGCCGCGGTGGCCGGCGGCAGCACCACGAACGGCAGCCACGACCGGACCCCGGAGGCACCCATCCACACCTCGAACGCGAGCAGCGTGGCCAACGCCAGACCGGCCAGCCAGAACCACCAGGGCAGCCGGAGCCGTTCGGAGTACCGCCCGGCCGCCGCGGTGCGTGGCGCCGACGACGACGCAGAAGACGACAGGCTCACTCCTGCCAGGGTACGGCGCGCGACCCGCCGCGCACCGGGCAGGATGGCAGGGTCACTCCGCGAATCGGACGGAAGAGGGAGACCGTGACCCACGTCGTACCCGTGCCCGTGCGTCAGCTCGATCCGCAGCTGCCGTTGCCCGCGTACGCCCACCCCGGCGACGCCGGTGCCGACCTGGTGGCCGCCGCGGACGTCGAGCTTCCTCCCGGCGGCCGGGCCCTGGTTCCCACCGGGGTGGCGCTGGCGCTGCCCGAGGGGTACGTGGGCCTGGTCCACCCCCGCTCGGGGCTGGCGGCCAGACTCGGTGTGACGGTGCTCAACGCGCCCGGTACGGTCGACGCCGGCTACCGGGGTGAGATCCTCGTGAACCTGATCAACCATGATCGGGACACACCGGCGAAGATCTGCCGTGGCGATCGCATCGCGCAGCTCGTTGTGCAGCGGGTGGAGCGGGTCGATTTCCGGCCGGTGGCCGAGCTGCCCGGGTCCCGTCGCGGGACCGGCGGACACGGTTCGACCGGAGGACACGCCGGGCTGACGCAGTCCGTCGGCGACCCGACCGCGCGGTCGCAGCTCGCCGACCGGGCAGGCGGACAGACGGAAGAGGTGGCAGGGTGAGTGCGAACAGCGGAGGGTGGGCGAAGTGATCTTCAGCCGCAAGCGGGCCGGTGACGGGCGGCGCGCCCGTGCCGAGCGGGCCGCCGAGGTCCCCGACTCGTACGACGCCGAGGGGGCGAGCGCCCCGTCGCGCGGTCCCTACGACATCGCCGAGGCGCCGGACGGCGTGCAGCGGCTCGACCTGGGTAGCTTGCACGTCCCGGCGGTGCCGGGGGTCGAGGTCCGGGTCCAGGCCGACCCGCAGGGGGTGATCCAGCAGGTCGTACTGGTGCACGAGGAGAACGCGCTCCAGCTCGGGGTCTTCGCCGCGCCGAAGTCCGAGGGCATCTGGGACGAGGTGCGCGAGGAGATCCGCCAGTCCCTGTTCGCCGACGGCGCCGCCGCCCAGGAGGTGCAGGGCGAGTACGGCACCGAGCTGCATGCCCGGGTGCGGACCCCCGACGGCCTGACCGACCTGCGCTTCGTCGGTGTGGACGGCCCCCGCTGGATGGTCCGGGGCGTCTACCAGGGTGCCGCTGCCACCGACCCGGCCTCCGCCGGGCCGCTCGCGGCGTGCCTGGAGGGCCTCGTGGTCGACCGCGGCCAGGAGGCGAAGCCGGTCCGGGAGCCGCTGCCGTTGCGGCTGCCCCGCGAGGTCGCCGACCAGGCGGCCACCGCCGAGAACGATGCCGTGCCGCCCGCCCCACGGCAGGCCTGACCGGCGCACACCCATGGTCGTCGGGCGTGGCGTCGGTCCACCGACGGCGTCGGGCCCGACGCCGTCCGGCGGGAGAGGACGGGCCGGCTCTGGCGAAGCGGGCTACGCTGTCGGGACGGGGCCGGCGCCGGGATCGTCCGGCCAGCGTGGAGAGGGTGGCGCGGAGGTCATGTCGACCGACGAGAGCCGGGGGTCGCTGCGGCGGATCCTGCGACGGTTCACCGCGAGCGAGGCCGAGATCGAAGCGCAGGAGCTCCAGCGCGAGAGCGCCGAGTCCGGTGGCACACCGGCGCGGCAGTGCTGCCGGGGCGAGGTGGTGTCGGTGAGTGGGCGGCTGCGTACCGTGGTCTACACCCCCCGGACGAACCTACCGACGCTGGAGGCGGACCTGTACGACGGCAGCGACGTGGTGACACTGGTCTGGCTGGGCCGGCGGCACATCGCCGGCATCGAGCCCGGGCGGCACGTGACCGCCCGGGGCCGGGTCGCCGTCCGCGACGAGCGCAAGGTCATCTACAACCCGTACTACGAGCTGGAGCCGCCGAAGTGACGACCGGACAGCCCTCGGCCGCCGAGCCGGGTACCGCCGCCGCGGACGACGAGAAGCTGCCCAGCATCGCCGAACAGATGGCCGACCAGCTCGGCGGCTGGCGGGGGCTGGTCGAGTCCAGCGTCCCGGTGGTCGTCTTCGTGGTGGCGAACATCATCGGCGAGCTGCGCCCCGCCGTGATCGCCTCGGTGGCTGTCGCGATGCTGATCGCGGTGGTCCGGCTGGCTCAGCGGCGCCCGATCCGGCACGCCGTCAACGGGTTGTTCGGCGTCGCCGTCGGCGCGGCCATCGCCTGGCGGACCGGCGACGAGCGGGACTTCTACCTCCCCGGCATCCTCTACGGCATCGCCTACGGGGTGGCGCTGCTGGTCTCGGCGGCGATCCGGCAGCCGATCGTCGGCTGGATCTGGTCGGTGCTGGTTGCCAAGGGGCGCTCCGAGTGGCGTGACGACCCGCGCCTGGTGCGTACCTTCACCGGGCTCACCGTGCTCTGGGGCGTGGTGTGGCTGGCGAAGGTGGGCGTGCAGGCCGGGCTCTACCTGGCCCACCAGGACACCGCGCTGGGGGTGGCCCGGCTGGTGCTGGGGTACCCGCCGTACGCGCTGCTGCTGCTGATCACCGTCTGGGTGGTCCGCCGGGAGACCCGGCAGACCGCGGCACAGCCGGTTCCCGGCGCCTGACCACCCGCGGCGGCTCAGCCGTTGCCGCGGGTCCGCTCCACGCTGTCCGGCCCGAGAATGACGGCGCGGACGTCGTCCTCGACGTCGGCGGTGCAGACGAAAACCAACTCGTCGCCAGCCTCGATCGGGTCGTCGGGGCTCGGCACCAGCACCCGCTTGCCGCGGACGATGGCCACCAGGGCGGCGTCGCGGGGAATCGGCACCGCGTGGATCGGCTGGCCGACGTAGGGTGCGGTCGGCGGCAGCGTGATCTCGACCAGATTCGCCTCGCCCTGTCGGAAGGTCATCAACCGGACCAGGTCGCCGACGGTTACCGCCTCCTCGACCAGGGCGGCCATCACCCGTGGCTTGCTGACCGCCACGTCGACGCCCCACTGCTCGGTGAAGAGCCACTCGTTCTCGGCCCGGTTCACCCGGGCGACCACCCGGGGCACCGCGAACTCGGTCTTGGCCAGCAGCGAGACCACCAGGTTGACCTTGTCGTCGCCGGTCGCCGCCACCACCACGTCGCAGCCGGCGATGTTGGCCTCCTCCAGGCTGGTCAGCTCGCAGGCGTCGGCCAGCACCCAGTCCGCGGCCGGCACCCGGTCCGGGCGCAGCATCCGGGGCTGGCGCTCGATCAACATCACCTGATGGCCGTTCTCGATCAGCTCCTGGGCGATCGAGCGGCCCACGTTCCCGGCGCCGGCGATGGCGATGCGCATGGCTCAGTGCCCTCCTTCGGGCGGTGCCGCGGCCACCGCGGTGACCGAGGCGGCGATGTCGTCGGTGACCAGCACGTGGAGCTGGTCACCCTCCTGCACGACGGTGGAGGCCGTGGGGAGCGTGCCGATGCCGAACCGGGTGAGATAGGCCACCCGGGCCCCGGTCGCCTCCTCCAGCTGGTGCAGTGGCCGGCCCACCCAGTCCCGGTGTACCGCAACCTCCATGATCGAGACGGTGCTGGTCGGGTCGCGGAAGATCTCCACGTTCCCCTCCGGCACCAGTTGCCGCAGTATCCGGTCGGCCGTCCAGCGGACGGTCGCCACGGTCGGGATGCCCAACCGCTCGTACACCTGGGCCCGGCGCTGGTCGTAGATGCGCGCCGCGACCCGGGAGACGCCGAACGTCTCGCGAGCCAGCCGGGCCGAGATGATGTTGGAGTTGTCGCCGCTGGAGACCGCGGCGAAGGCGTCGGCCCGCTCGATGCCGGCCTGGCGCAGCACGTCGCCGTCGAAGCCGGCCCCGGTGACCGTGACGCCGGCGAAGTCGGGGCCGAGCCGGCGGAAGGCGTCAGCGTCGTGGTCGATCACCGCCACCGAATGGCCCCGGGACTCCAGGCTGTGGGCGAGGGTCGACCCGACCCGGCCACAGCCCATGATCACGACATGCACGGTGTCCCTCCCAAGGTGCGTCCCCGTCGACGGCGCAGACGTCGACAACCGAGCCTGCCACGTCCCGCGCGACGGCGGGGGACCGAACGGTACCGCGTCGGCCTGCGGCATCTGCTCAGGCACCCCTGAGGGCCAGCACGGGATGGCCGTACCCTTAGCGCTTGTGGCCAGTCCCACCTCGCTGCTGAAGCGGCTCCTCGTCGGTCGACCGTTCCGGTCCGACCGGCTCCAGCACACCCTCCTGCCGAAGCGCATCGCGTTGCCGGTCTTCGCTTCCGACGCCCTCTCCAGTGTCGCGTACGCCCCGGACGAGATCCTGCTGACGCTCTCCATCGCGGGCGCGTCGGCGTACTTCTTCTCGCCGTGGATCGCGCTGGCGGTCGTCGTGGTGATGCTGACCGTGGTGGCCAGCTACCGGCAGAACGTGCACGCGTACCCCTCGGGCGGCGGGGACTACGAGGTGGCCACGGTCAACCTCGGTCCCCGGGCCGGCCTGGCGGTGGCCAGCGCCCTGCTGGTCGACTACGTCCTCACGGTCGCGGTCTCGGTCTCCTCCGGAGTGGCCAACCTCGGCTCGGTGGTGCCCTTCGTCGCCACCCACAAGGTGCTCATCGCGGTCAGCGCGGTGGTGCTGCTGACCGCGATGAACCTGCGGGGCCTGCGCGAGTCGGGTCGGGCCTTCGCCATCCCGACCTACGGCTTCGTCATCGTGATGGTCGGCATGATCGCGACCGGGTTGATCCGCGTGCTCGTGCTCGGCGAGGACCTGCAAGCCCCCAGCGCCGGGTTGGAGATCCAGGCCGAGCACAGCGTGACCGGCTTCGCCCTGGTCTTCCTGCTGCTGCGCACCTTCTCCTCCGGCTGCGCCGCGCTCACCGGCGTGGAGGCCAT
Source organism: Micromonospora sp. KC721 (assembly GCF_004348355.1). Taxonomy (NCBI): domain Bacteria; kingdom Bacillati; phylum Actinomycetota; class Actinomycetes; order Micromonosporales; family Micromonosporaceae; genus Micromonospora; species Micromonospora sp. KC721. Next base: position 24,786 of record NZ_SMJY01000025.1, read on the forward strand.
CTCCAACGGCGTGCCGGCCTTCAAGGCCCCCAAGAGCCGCAACGCGGCGACCACGCTGCTGCTGCTCGGCACCATCTCGGTGACCATGCTGGTCGGCATCATCTGGCTGTCCCGGCTGACCGGACTGCAGTTCGTCGAGGACCCGAACCTGCAGATCATCTCCGGTCCCGAGGGGTACGTGCAGAAGACCGTCACCGCCCAGCTCGGCGAGACCGTCTTCGGTGCCGGCTCGCTGCTGCTCTACGTGGTCGCCGCGATGACCGCCCTGATCCTCTTCCTCGCCGCGAACACCGCGTTCAACGGGTTCCCGGTGCTCGGCTCGATCCTGGCGCAGGACCGCTACCTGCCCCGCCAGCTGCACACCCGGGGCGACCGGCTGGCCTTCTCCAACGGCATCGTCTTCCTCGCCGTCTTCGCGATCGTGCTCATCGTCGGTTTCCAGGCCGAGGTCACCAAGCTCATCCAGCTCTACATCGTCGGGGTGTTCGTCTCCTTCACGCTCTCCCAGGCCGGGATGATCCGGCACTGGAACCGGCACCTGAGCCGTGAGCGGGACCCGGGGGCCCGCCGGCGGATGATCCGCTCCCGGGCGATCAACACGTTCGGCATGGCGATGACCGGGACGGTGCTGGTCATCGTGCTGGCCACCAAGTTCCTGCTCGGCGCGTGGATCGCCATCGCCGCGATGGGGGTGATCTACGTGCTGATGCTCGCCATCCGCCGGCACTACGACCGGGTCGCCGAGGAACTGGAACCGACCGAGGTCCGGGGTGTGCTGCCCGCCCGCAACCACGCCATCGTGCTGGTGAGCAAGCTGCACCAGCCGACCCTGCGGGCCATCGCGTACGCCCGGGCCACCCGGCCGGACACCCTCACCGCGGTCACCGTCAACGTGGACGAGAAGGACACCCGCCAGCTCCAGCAGGAGTGGGAACGGCGGGAGTTGCCCGTCCCGCTCACCGTGATCGACTCCCCGTACCGGGAGATCACCCGGCCGGTGCTGAACTTCGTCGCCAACACCCGCCGGGAGTCGCCCCGCGACGTGGTCACGGTCTTCATCCCCGAGTACGTCGTCGGCCGCTGGTGGGAGAACCTGCTGCACAACCAGAGCGCGCTGCGCCTCAAGGGGCGGCTGCTCTTCGAGCCGGGCGTGATGGTGACCAGCGTGCCGTGGCAGCTCGCCTCCACCGCCAACAAGAACCTGGACCGCCTCGACGAGAACCTGACCCGGACCCCGGCCCGGGGACCCCGGGTGGTGCCTCGTGGCGCGCTGCCGCCGGGCGACACCGGCCCGAGCGACGGGGACGGCCGGTGACCACCCGACGCCCGACGCCGACCGGGGCCGGGCGGCCCGGGCTGGAGGAGGCCGAGCGCGTCGAGCTGACCGTGGACGCGGTCGCCCCGGGCGGGCACTGCGTGGCCCGGGTCGACGGGCAGGTCGTCTTCGTCCGGCACGCGCTGCCCGGCGAGCGGGTGGTCGCCGAGATCACCGAACTGCACCGGGGGTTCGCCCGTGCCGAGGCCGTCGAGATCCTGGACGCCGCCCCCGACCGGGTCGAGCAGCCGTGCCCGTACGCGAAACCGGGCCGCTGCGGCGGCTGCGACCTGCAACACGTCACGCCCGCCGGCCAACTGCGCTGGAAGACCGAGGTGGTGCGCGAACAGCTCACCCGCCTCGGTGGGCTCACCGGCGCGCAGGTCGACGCGCTCGGCGTCACCGTCGCGGCGCTGCCCGGCGGGCCGCTCGGCTGGCGCTCCCGGGTCCGGTACGCGGTCGACGCCGCCGGCCGGGCCGGACTGCTCAAGCACCGCTCGCACGAGGTGGTGCCGATCGACCGCTGCCTGATCGCCCACCCGGCGATCCAGGAGCTGCCGGTGCTCACCGGGTCCGGCGCGCGCTGGCCGGACGCGGAGGCGGTGGAGACGGTCGCCTCCACCGGCGGCGACGTCACCGTCGCCACCGTCACCGAGGGGGCCACCGCGGCGGTGCGCGGACCCGACCGGGTCCGCGAGCGCGCCGCCGGCCGGGAGTGGTCGCTGCCCGCGACGGCGTTCTGGCAGGTCCACCCGGCGGCGGCGGACACCCTCATCGACGCGGTGCTGGAGTTGACCGACCCGCAGCCGGGGGAGCGCGCCTGGGACCTCTACGGTGGCGCCGGGCTGTTCGCGGCGGCTCTGGCCGGTCGGGTCGGCGACGCCGGTCGGGTCGTCCTGGTCGAGGCGGCCGGGGACGGTGTCGCCGCGGCCCGGGAGAACCTCGGTGACCTGCCGCAGGTGGAGGTGGTGGCGGCTCGGGTAGAGACCGCGCTGGCCCGCCGCCGGATCACCGGCCCGGTCGACGTCGTGGTGCTCGACCCGCCGCGCTCCGGTGCGGGCGCGGCGGTGGTGCGCGCCCTGCTGGCCGCCGGGCCACGGGCGGTGGCGTACGTGGCCTGCGATCCGGCCGCCTTCGCGCGGGACGTGCGCACCGTCACGGCGGCCGGTTGGCGGCTCGCCGCCCTACGCGGATACGACCTGTTCCCGATGACCCAGCACGTCGAGCTGGTCGGGCTGTTCCTGCCCGGTGATGATCCACGGTCGGGTCGCGGAGTGTCGCGTGGCCGATAGACTCTCCGGTCATGAGTGTTGAAGAGGGTACGGCCAACCACGGTCGGCTGCTGAACGCGGTGCGCGGGCCGCAGGACGTGAAGCGGATGACCGCCGAGCAGTTGGACATCCTCGCCGCCGAGATCCGTGACTTCCTGATCGCCAAGGTGTCCCGCACCGGTGGGCACGTCGGCCCCAACCTCGGTGTGGTGGAGCTGACCCTGGCCATGCACCGGGTCTTCGACTCTCCCCGGGACCGGCTCCTGTTCGACACCGGCCACCAGGCGTACGTGCACAAGATCCTCACCGGTCGGCAGGAGGGCTTCGACAAGCTCCGCCAGCGCGGCGGCCTCTCCGGGTACCCGAGCCAGGCCGAGAGCGAGCACGACCTGGTCGAGAACTCGCACGCCTCCACCGCCCTGTCGTACGCCGACGGGCTGGCCAAGGCGTACGCGCTGCGCGGCGAGCAGCGCGCCGTGGTGGCCGTGGTCGGCGACGGCGCGTTGACCGGCGGCATGTGCTGGGAGGCGTTGAACAACATCGCCACCGCCGGCAACCCGCTGGTCATCGTGGTCAACGACAACGGCCGGTCCTACTCGCCGACCATCGGCGGGCTCGCCGACCACCTCTCCTCGCTGCGGCTCAACCCCGGCTACGAGAAGGTCCTGGACACCGTCAAGGACGCCCTCGGCAACACGCCGTTCGTCGGCAAGCCGATGTACGAGGTGCTGCACGCGGTCAAGAAGGGCATCAAGGACGCGGTCGCCCCGCAGGCGATGTTCGAGGACCTGGGCATCAAGTACGTCGGCCCGGTCGACGGGCACGACCTCGCCGCCGTCGAGTCGTCGCTGCGCGCGGCGAAGAACTTCGGCGGCCCGGTGATCGTGCACGCGGTCACCCGCAAGGGCTACGGCTACCGCCCGGCCGAGGAGGACGAGGCGGACTGCCTGCACGGCCCGGGCGGCGCCTTCGACGTCGAGACCGGCAAGTTGCTCGCCGCCCCGTCGGTGAAGTGGACCCACGTCTTCGCCGACGAGCTGGTCACGATCGCCGACGAGCGGCCCGACGTGGTCGGCATCACCGCCGCGATGGCCGAGCCCACCGGCATCGCCACCCTGGCCCGCAAGTATCCGGAGCGGGTGTACGACGTGGGCATCGCCGAGCAGCACGCCGCCACCTCGGCCGCCGGCCTGGCGATGGGCGGTCTGCATCCGGTGGTGGCGGTCTACGCGACCTTCCTCAACCGCGCCTTCGACCAGGTGTTGCTGGACGTGGCGATGCACCGGCTGCCGGTGACGTTCGTGCTGGACCGGGCCGGTATCACCGGGCCGGACGGGCCGAGCCACTACGGCATCTGGGACATGTCGGTCTTCGGGGTGGTGCCGGGTCTACGGATCGCCGCACCCCGGGACGCCGCCAGCCTCCGCGAGGAACTGCGTGAGGCGGTCGCCGTCGACGACGGCCCGACGATCCTGCGCTTCCCGACCGGTACCGTCGCCGCCGACCTGCCGGCCCTGCGCCGGATCGGCACGGTCGACGTGCTGGCCGAGTCGGCACGGACCGACGTGCTGCTGGTCGCGGTCGGTTCGTTCGGGCAGCTCGGCATGGAGGTCGCCGCCCGGGTCGCCGAGCAGGGCTACGGCGTGACCGTGGTCGACCCGCGCTGGGTGCGTCCGGTCCCGGCGGAGCTGGTCGAGCTGGCCGCCGCGCACCGGCTGGTCGTCACCGTCGAGGACGGCGTCCGGGTCGGCGGGGTCGGCGACGCGCTGGCTCAGGCGATGCGCGACGCCGACGTCCGGGTGCCGCTGCGCGACCTCGGCGTGCCCGCCGACTGGCACCCGCACGGCACCCGCGCGCAGATCCTCGCCGACCTGGGCCTCACCGCCCAGGACGTGGCCCGGGACGTCACCGGTTGGATCTCCGGCCTGGACACCACGCCCGTCGAGCCGGTCCACCTTCCGGCCCGCGACGCCAGCGCCCACTGACCCGTACGCCTGACGGGCGGTCCCGGTGCGCCCGGGGCTGCCCGTCAGGCGTGCCTCGGGGCGGTTGCGCTGCGGCGGTGGCCACCGGACGGCCCATGCCGCCGGGAGGGTCAGCGGCCGCCGACGGAACGGTAGTGGGTCTTCTCCGCGGTGGCCAGGCTGAACGACTGCTTCGCGGCGGGCATCGGCACGACCACCAGGCCGGGGCGGTCCACCAGGCGGGGTGTGCCGGGCGGCACCGACAGGGACGAGTCCCGGCTGCTGCGCCAGGTGAGCACCACCAGCGGCTGCCCCGGCACCGGCAGCGGGTACGCCTGCAACGGGTTGGACCGGTCGGCGGGGGAGACCACCGGGGTGCCGCCACCGGCCGGGCGGTAGATCACCGCCGTCATCGTGCCGGCGTCGCTCTCCCAACTCAGCTGCTCCAGGTCACCCGGGTCGTCGCCGCCGCCGAGCGCCATCTCGCCGATGCCCCGCACGGCCAGCTTCTCCATCGGCCACGACTCCGGCACTGACGCCGGGGCGTCCCGGTCGCCGATGCGGCGGGGAATGCTGCCGAACGGTCCTCGCTCGCCGGCCAGCACGCAGGTGTCCAACCCGTTCAGCGCCCGCCTGCCCGAACCGGTCTCGTCGCGGACCAGCGGGTGACGCGGGTCGCTGGTCGCGGTGCCCAGGTCGAGCAGCCGGTCGGCGGCCCGCCCGCGCGGCAGCGACTCGGTACGGCGCAACGTCGCGGTCACCGGCACGGCCGCGCACTCGGGCACGGCGACCGGCGCGGTGAGACCGTCGGTGATCCGCAGGGCGCGCCCGTCCGGACCGAGCAGCCGTTGCACCCGGTTGGAGACCAGGTAACGGCGTCCGTCGGCCGACGGCACCGGCAGCACGTCGGCGTAGGCGAGGTAGCCGCGATCGGTGTACTCGGTGGCCCGGTCCACGGCGTACCGGCCACCGGAGCCGGCGAGCTGCAGTAGCCAGGACGCCGCCTCACCGGGCACCTCGGCGGCGACCAGCGCCAGCGGGGCCCCGCCGACCTCGCCGGACCAGAGGATGCCGGAGGAGGGCAGGTGGGCCCGGTCCCCGATCGGGGACCGCCAGGCGCGAACCGCCTCGGTCACCGCGTCGGTCGCGGCGGTGTCCTCGGCGAGCGAGCCGCGTGGCGGCCAGACCGGCAGTGTGCCGTCCAGACTGTCGTAGCCCATCCGCAGCTGGCGAGCCTGACGCTCGGCGATCGGACCGCACGCGGTCACCGCCAGCACCAGGGCCAGCAGTGCGGTGACCGTCGTGCCGCGGCGGCGGACTGACCCCACCTGTACGCCCCCGATCGCCTCGCCGTCGTTGTCGGAAGCCACATGGTACGCAACGGCCGCGCCGATGGCTGAATCGGCTGATCTGGCCCGACCTTGGATCGCGTCCGCTCGGTGCTGCTTCGGAGGCCGCGTCGAATGGTCACAAGGGACACGGGCGTGGATTTCGACGGATTTATCGGCTCCGGTAGACTCCGCCGACTGTGACGTCTGTCGAGCCCCGTGCCGCCTCCGCACCGGACCCCGACGGCTCCACCGGCCTCGGCCGTGGCGCCACCGCCACCGCGACGGTGCCACCACCGGTGGCGTCCCCGCTCGACACCGCCCCTGCACGGGGCCGGACCACCTCGCCCACGGCCACCGCCCCGGTGACCGACGCGCCCACGGCCACCGCCCCGACGATTGACGCGCCGACAACCGATGCGCCCACGACCGCCCCGACGACCGACGCGCCGGACGGTGGCGGCCGGGTGGTCGGCGTACCCGGGGAACGGCCGGACCCGACGGCGGGCGACGGCGCGACGGCGGCCCGCCGCAAGGATCTCGCCGTCTACGGCACCTTCCTGCTCGTCGCGTTCTGGGTGACCAGCCAGATCTGGGTCGACCCGGCCGGTCGGGTCGCGTCCCTCTACAGCAGCGACCCGGCGCAGGTGCAGTTCTTCATGGCCCACTCGGTACGGGTGGTGCTGCACGGCGAGTTCCCGTTCTACACCGACCAGTTCAACTATCCCGACGGCGTCAACCTGATGGCCAACACGGCCGTGCTGGCGCTGGGCATCCCGATGGTGCCGATCACCCTGCTGTTCGGACCGGCCGTGTCGTTCGTGGTGCTGGTCACCGTGGCGCTCGCCGGCACCGCGTCGGCCTGGTACCACGTCTTCTCCCGGCACCTCGTCCGCCGCCGGCTGGCCGCCGCGGTCGGCGGCTGGTTCTGCGGCTTCTCACCGGCCATGCTGTCGCACGCCAGCTGGCACCCCAACATCATCTCGCAGTGGCTGCTGCCGTTCATCGTCTGGCGGGTGATGGTGCTGACCCGCTCGACCCGCCCGGTACGCGACGGCGCGCTGCTCGCCCTGCTGGTCACCGTCCAGGCGTTCATCAACGAGGAGATCCTGCTCTTCACCGCGCTGGCCTGCGGCGTCTTCCTCATCGCGATGGTGGCGCAGCGTCCGGCGCTGTGGTCGGCGGCGTGGCGTCCGCTGGCCAAGGGGCTACCGGTCTGCACCCTGGTGGCGGGCTCCCTGCTGGCGTACCCGCTGTACATCCAGTTCGCCGGGCCGATGGCGTACCACGGGCTCAGCGACGCGGTCCGCGACTACGGCAACGACATCGCCGCCTTCTTCGCCCCCGGGTCGCCGACCTTCGGCGGCCACGAGCGGGCCAACGTGAACCTGGCCCCGAACTACTCCGAGGAGAACGCCTTCTTCGGGTGGAGCCTGTCGCTGATCGCCGTGGGCATCGTGGTCTGGCTGCGTCGCGAGGTGCTGGTGCGGGCGCTCGCGATCACCGGGTTCTTCTTCGCCGTGCTCTCCCTCGGCGAGCGGGTGTCCTGGTGGGACCGGGAGCTGTTCACCGGCCCGTGGGAACTGCTGGTCCGGTTGCCGCTGCTCGACGCGGTGGTGCCGACCCGGTTCGGGCTGATCACCAGCGTGGTGATCGGGATGCTGCTGGCGCTGGCCGTGCAGCGGGCCTGGACGCTGCGCGGCACCGAATGGCGGCACGCGAAGACCGTCACGGTGGCCGCGCTGGTCCTGGCGTTGCTGCCGATCGTGCCGATGCCGCTGAAGGTGACCTCCCGCCCACCCGTGCCGGACTTCATCACCTCCGGTCGGTGGCGGGAGTACGTCGGTGCCGACCAGACGCTGGTGCCGGTGCCCGTGCCGAGCATGGGCAACACCCACGGCATGCGCTGGGCCGCCTCCACCAACCTCGACTTCAAGATCCCCGGCGGCTACTTCCTGGCCCCCCGCAACGGCAACACCGGCGATCCGGGACGCTTCGGTGGTCGGCCCAGCGGCATCGGCGAGCTGCTCAACGAGGTGGCGACCACCGGCCGGGCCCCGAAGCTCAACGACCGGCAGCGTCGGCGCAGCCTGGACGAGCTGCGCCACTGGAACGCCGCCGTGCTGGTCCTGCCGGTCGGCCAGCACCACGTCGAGCCGCTGCGCAACACCGTCGAGCAGCTCGTCGGCCCCGGCCGCAAGGAGCTGGACGTCTGGGTGTGGGACGTCCGTCCGCTGTCGGCCCGCACCCCGGCGGCCTGACCCGTACGTCCCACCGGGCGCGGGGGGTCCTGCTCATTAATCACTCGACCGCCCCGACGACCTGAGGGACACTCCCCCGTGATGACGCAACGAACCGATAAGCCTCCCACCTGGGACGAGCGCACGCAGCTGATCACCTTCTTGGACTACGCCCGTGACACGGCGCGAGCCAAGTGCGAGGGCGTGTCCGCGGAAGACGCCCGCCGCGCCCCGCTTCCGAACTCACCGCTGATGACCCTGTGCGGGCTGATCAACCATCTGCGGTGGGTCGAGCACCACTGGGTCCAAGTGGTGTTCCTGGGGGAGGAACCAGCGGGTCCGCTCACGCAGGCGAGCGACGACGACCCCGACCCCGAGATGCGGACAGCGGTCGGCATCCCGTTGCCCCAGCTTCTCGCCGAATATGAAGAGCAGAGCGAACGCTACCGTCGTCTGCTGTCCGACCACGACTTGAACTCGAGGGCCCAACGCCCCATCGGCGGCGGCCGCCAGGTGGACCTCCGTTGGGTGATCCTCCACCTCATCGAAGAGACTTCCCGACACAACGGGCATCTCGACATCGTGCGAGAGCTCGTCGACGGACGGACCGGCGTCTAAGCTCCGTCGGCTGGGCATGCCAACGAGCCGAACCCGCGACGGTCACATGACCCGCCGGACCGGCCCTAAGGCGTGTTTCAAAAGTCGTGGTGGCCGGTGAAGGTCACGGCGTGGCGTGATCGATAACTGAAGAGGTCTCCGGTAGACGGTTCAGCGACCAAGCTAGAACTTCATACCGGAGACCTCGTGGCCACCTTAGCGGTGACGAGGCGGCACGACCTCACCGACGCGCAGTGGCAGCGGCTCGCTCCGCTGCTGTCTGCCGTGTCGGGTAACGGTCGTCCGCCGAAGTGGGAGAAACGGCAGCTCATCGATGGGATCCGGTGGCGGATCCGGATCGGCGCGCCGTGGCGTGACGTCCCCGCCGAGTACGCGCCCTGGCCCACCGTCTACGGCCTGTTCCGCCGCTGGCAGCGAGACGGAACCTGGGACAAGATCCTGTCGGCGTTGCAGGCCGCCGGTGATGCGCAGGGCCGGATCGGGTGGACGGTGAGCGTGGACTCGATGACCAGCCGCGCCCATCAGCACGCCGCCGGCGCCTGAAAGGACGGCCACCTGCAGAAGGAACCGCCCGGCGGGGTGCACGACGAGCCGGCCGATCACGCGCTGGGCCGTTCCCGTGGCGGACTGACCACCAAAACGCACCTGGCCTGTGAGCCGACATGGCCTACACCAGCCGCGGCAATCGCCGCTACCTGCGCACACGCGGTATCAAAACCTGCATCCCGAGCAAGAAGGACCAGGACGCCCACCGCAAAGCCAAAGGCTCCCGCGGCGGACGCCCACCCGCCTTCGACCGAGACCTCTACCGGCTACGCCACGCCGTCGAGAACGGCATCGCGCGTCTCAAACGCCACCGCGGCGTCGCCACCCGCTACGAGAAGCTGGCCGTCCGCTTCCAAGCCGTCCTCACCATCACCATCATCACCGAGTGGCTCTGACCTGCTTATGAAGCACGCCTTAGACCACCCGTCGCACATCAGCTGTCGGATCACAACGCCAGCTTCCGAGCAGCGAGTCCCCGCATAGAGCAGCATCTGGGCCGCGTTCGGCTCCGTCCCTTAGCCGGGCGCTGTCATCTAGCGGGTGGCAACTATCCGCGCTGGCATGTTGTTGCTACCGTTCGCGGTCAAGACGCAAGAGACAGGGAGTTTGGCATGGAACCGGTTTCAGGCGTGTCGGCCCCTGAGCCTGATCCAGCATCGGGAGTTCGTGTTTCAGGCGCGCTGGTTAGGATCGCCGAACACTCCGTGCCAAAGCTTAGCCTGATCGACATCAGGGCACGGGTTCGAGGACCTCACGGTCTTCCTCGGGAGCGGGCTCGGACAACCTTCCGATTACCTCAGGCGCGACACAGCGCTTACTGATCACACAGGCGGTGCCCCAGGCAGGGTGTCAAGTTTCTGCGGCTTGAAGTATCCCAGTCGAAGACCGTACGTACCTTGGTGCAGGATGTCGGAGCCGTAGGGCGTCAAGCCCGTGGGGCTGCCGTCGATAGCGCCGGTGTAATTGCCGTCCGGTGTCATTCTTCGATGTTCGCAATTATCTTTGTACCAGGCCCATGCAAGCCACCCAACTTCCCGCTGCGTAAGGTTGATAAGCAGATTCTGGTAGCGGAATTCGGTGCGTGGCGGGTTATCGAGATTTGTTCCGTCTAGCCCGTAGAAGCACTCGTTGTCGTTCGCAAATTGCTTGTTGGCGATCTCGCCGAGAACGATGGGAAGTTTCGCCCCAATCGCCAGATTCACATCGGCGGACCCGTCGTAGTCATCGCCCCAGTAGGCATGTGCGCTGAGCAGGATGCTGTGCAGCGGGTCGTGATCGATCAACTCCTGGCCGGCGCTCAAAAAAGCGTTGACCGATGAGCCGCAGTCCGGTGCGTCGATCATGATCGGCATTCGAAGCCCTTTGCTGCGAATGCTGGTGATCGCCTTCTTGTACGCAACCTTGAACTTATCCAGGGCTGCAGGTGACCAATTTTGCCATCGGTACCAGCCCAACTCGTTGGCGAGGTTGATGATGAGATATCGCTCATGTCTCTTCAACATCCCAAGCACGTCCGGCCGAGTCCACCAGCTCATCAGCTCACTGTTGACAAGCTCGGGGTCCTCTTTGCACGTGCAGTCGTGCAACTCCACGATGGGCACGAGGCGGCTGGTCCGGCACTTCTCAAGCACGCGGTCTAGGTCGGCCGTGGCGTACGGGGGACGCGACGCGGCAGGATATTGCGCATACCACTGAATCCTGACGCAATTTGCGCCCGTCTTCGCCAACTCCTCCAGTTTACCGTAGGGGCGACTAGCGGGAAAATCCCAGTCATCGACGAGCGGGATGTTGATACCCTTAAGTACTATCTTCTTATGGTCATTGCCGCGTAACCAGTACCTACCACTGTCGTCGAGGCCGTAGCTCTTGTTGGACACATATAGCACCGGGCTGGGATCGGTCGGTAAAGGTGTCGGCATCATTGTTCACCCTCCGTGGTGTCAACTTTAGAACGACGGGCTACCGGCCGCTGGACGCTGCCGTTTCGTCGCGTATCCAGTGCAGGTAAGCGGCGTTGGAGCCGCCTTCCTCGACCTCGATACCCTGTGTAGTGGTCTCCACACTCATCAGCTCGCCTTGCTGGCGGAACCGCGTCTCCTCCAAGGTGACGACTTCCTCGCCGTCCTTGAACGTCTGATCGCGATCCCGCCCCATGTCGTGCCGGTGCTCCGGCTGCATCTGGAGCAGTACGCCGGGCGGGAACGCCTGTTCATGAGTCGGGACGGCTCGCCGCTGCGGGGGAACACGCTGTACCAGGCGTTCGTGCGGGCGCGGAAGCGGGCCGGGTTGGATCACCTCACCGTCCACGACCTGCGGCACACCGGGCAGACCCTCGCGGCGCAGACCGGGGCCACGCTGGCGGACCTGATGAAGCGGCTCGGGCACTCGTCCATGGCGGCCGCGCGGCGGTATCTCCACGCGGTTGACGGCCGCGATCAGGAGATCGCCAAGGCCCTGTCCGACCTCGCCGCGGACGGCGATGCCGCACGGCTGCCCCATCGCATAACCATGTGAGGCTGGCCGGGATGTCGCACGAGCATCGCACGTAGGCCGGTTGCGAAACTCTGACCAGGGGAAATGTTCACGACTGAAAATCGGAAGGTCGGCGGTTCGACCCCGCCCCTGGCCACATAGCCTTTCGCCGGGCTGCAGGAGCGCCGATCAGCGGAAACGCCGGTCGGCGCTCTGCTTTGCGCCCGGGAGCGCGCAGATCGTGCCGTCGTAGCATCAACGGTGACCACCGATCAGCAGCGTGAGGATGCCATGCAGGTGAGGCCGGCCGGAGTCGGCACGAAATCCACGGACCGGTTGGTGTTGACCGTTCCGCAGCGAGGCGACCTGGTGGAGCTGCACCAGCTGTACGCGGATCCGCAGGTGTGGCGGGCTGACCCGGTGAGCCGTCACGTCACCCGGCATCAGACCGAAGCCATGCTCGATCGCTGGCAGGCGGCCTGGCGACGTGACGGTTTGGCATGTGGGTCGCCCGCAGCGCCGAGCAGGCAACGCACGGGCAGCTGGTGGGGATCGGTGGCGCCTTCATCCGTGGTGGCGTGGCCCGGAACCTCGGGTTCCGCCTCTTTCCGGCCTTCTGGGGCCAGGGATACGCCCAGGAGATCATCCGTGCTGCGGTCAGCGCCGCTCGCGAGGTGCGGGGCGACCTCCCGCTGACCGCGTACCTGCTCGAGGGGAACACGCGCTCGCAGCGAACGACCGAGCGGGCTGGGCTGCGCCTGGTGTGGCGTGGCCCGGACGCGGGCAATCCTGACCCGCAGGCCGTACGGCTGCTCTATGCGGATCAAGACCTGTCGCCGGCGTTGCTGAAGGCACTGATGGACGATTAGACTTTTGAAACACGCCTTAGTCGACCAGGGGCCGGACGTCCCAGAGCCACACGTCGTCGACCCGCTGCGCCGGCCCCAGCAGGCCGGTCATCAGCTCCCGCAACACCGCCTCGCGCGGATGGTCGCCCAGCACCACCACCGACGCCTTCCAGAACCGCAGGTCCGCCACTGCCTGGCGGCGGTTCTCCTCGGTCAGCTCGGGCACCCGGCCGGCGTCCATGGTGGTGTAGATGAGCGTGCTGGTGGGCCGGTTCGGTGCGCCGAAGACCCCCTCACCCTTCTCGTTCGGGCCGATGAAGTACCCGCCCGGCACGGGGAACTCAAGGCCGGTCAGCGCGCTCCAGCGCAGCGTGGACAGGCCGTGCACGTTGCTCGGGATGGGCACCGGCACCAGGGTGCGCCCCGCCGGCACGTACGGCCGCCAGCCGCCGGCGGTGATGAAGCGCGGCGGGGGATCCACGTGCTGCGCCGGCAGCGGGCGCGGGAACAGCGGCAGCACGGCGAGGGCGACGGCCGCGTACCCGACCGGCCGGATCCAGCGGCGGTGGGCCGGCACGGCGGGCGGGGATTCTCCGGTGGCGTCCTCGGCGGCCGGGCGGGGGGCCGGCGCCGGCCGTCGGCCGTACCCGGCCGCCGCGTCCCACGCCAGCGCCAGCAGCACGCCGACCGCCGCCGTGGTCACCAGCGCGAGCCGGGTCGGCATCATCATCTCCACCAGCGGCACGTCGTCCGAGATGTACGCCCACGGGCCGTCGACGGTGGTCTCCACCCCGTTGAAGCGCACCTTCGGGCCGATCGCGCCGAGGGTGAAGAGCACCACCAGCACCCCGCAGATCCGGGCGGCCAGCGAACGTCGCCACAGCAGCAGCAGCGAGGCGAGCGCGACCAGCACCAGCGGCCAGCCGAACCAGGTGTTCTGCTCGGTCAGGCCGATGGTCTTCTCGACCGCCTCGTCACCGGCCACGGTGTCCCGGGCGAAGGTGACGAAAGCCATCAGGTCCTCGCCCCAGTTGTGGAACACGCCGCCCTGTAGGCCACGGTAGGACTGCGGGCCGTTGAACTGGAACCAGATCGGGTAGCCGGCCAGCAGCAGGGCCAGCCCGCCGCCCAGGCCCAGCGCGGCCACGAAGCCGGCGGCGCGCTCGCGCGCGGCGCGCGGTCGCTGCACCGCGTACGCCACCACGATCACCAGGCAGGCCAGCGCGGTGAGCAGCAGCATCTCCTCGTTGATGAAGATCTGGTACGCCACCAGCAGGCCCAGCACCACCCCGTCGCGCCGCCACCGGCCGTCCCGCCCGAGGCGCAGCACCCGGGCCACGATCAGCGGCAGCAGGAAGTTGGAGACGAAGTTCGGCTGCCCGTTGGCGTGGTGCACGATGCCCGGGGCGAAACCGAGGAAAGCGCCGCCGACGAACGCGCCGGCCCGCGACCGCACCAGGTGCCGGGAGAGCACCCAGTACGAGGTGGCCGCCGTCGCGGCGAGCGCTCCACCCAGGTAGAGCGCGTAGGTCACCTGCGGCCCGAACAGGAGGGTGACCGGCGCCAACGGGATGGTCATGCCCAGCAGCGAGGTGTTGGCGATCATGTTCACCCCGTTCGGGGCGTTCTGCCGCATGCTGAACAGCGGGTTCTCCAGGTGCCGCACCGAGTACGCGCCGTGCGAGAAGAGCCACTCGAACCAGCTGTGGTCGGTCGGAAGGTGCGAGGAGACCCGGTGCTGCACGTCCATCCAGTAGTTCAGGCACACGAAGACGCCCAGCAGCACGTAGGCTCCGATGGCCAGCACGTCGGCCCGTCGGGGCCGCCACCGGGGCCGTCGGGTCGGGTCGGCCGCCACCGCCTCCGGTGCGGACGTCGGGTTCAGCGAGGGATCAACCACCGGCACAGCCACGACGGGCCATCGTACAGGCGGCGACTGGTCCTCCTTTCGGCCCGTGGCCGGGCACGCAGGGGAAGTGTTTCCACCGGGCGGCTCGACCCTGGTCTGCTCGCGGTCCACCGATCAGTTCGGGGTGTGGCGGCTGCCGTCCTGATCGCCGGCCGGCCCGGCGGGTGGGGCGTGACCGACGTTTGGCCGGCGGCACTAGGTTGTCGGGCAGGTCGGCAAGGAGGTCGGGATGCGGGTGCTGGTGGTCGAGGACGAGCGGAACCTCGCCGACGCGATCGCGCGTGGGCTGCGTAAACGCGGGATGGCGGTCGACGTGGCGTACGACGGCGACGCCGGTCACGAGGCGGCCTTCGTCACCCGGTACGACGTGGTGGTGCTGGACCGGGACCTGCCCGGCATGCACGGCGACCAGATCTGCGCCGAGCTGGCCGCCTCCGGCACGTTGACCCGGGTGCTGATGCTGACCGCCAGCGACAGCGTCGCTGACCGGGTCGAGGGGCTGGGTCTGGGCGCCGACGACTATCTGCCCAAGCCGTTCGCCTTCGACGAGCTGGTGGCCCGGGTGCAGGCGCTCGGACGGCGGGCCACCCCCGCCCTGCCCCCGGTGCTGACGCTGGCCGACGTGGTCATCGACCCGGCGCGGCGGGTGGTCACCCGGGCCGGGGTGCCGGTCGACCTGACCAACAAGGAGTTCGGCGTGCTGGCCGAGCTGGTCAAGGCGCGGGGCGCGGTGGTCTCCAGCGAGGAGCTGCTGGAGCGCGTCTGGGACGCCAACACCGACCCGTTCACCACCATCGTCCGGGTGACGGTGATGACTTTGCGCAAGAAGCTCGGCGACCCGCCGTTGATCGAGACGGTGGTCGGTGCCGGCTACCGCGCCGCCGGGGAGGCCCGGTGAGCGCCCGGCGGGGACGCCCGGTGCGCGCCTGGCGGGGACCGGTCCGTCCGGCGCGCGGGTCGCAGGCCGGGGTGGCGCGGTGACCCGCCGGCTGCGGCCGACCCTGCGGCTGCGGTTGACCCTGCTCAACGGGGTGCTGCTGGTGGGTGCCGGAGCGATCCTGCTGGTGCTGGCCTGGCTGCTGGTCCACGACGCGCTGCGCCCCACCGACGAGCTGCGCTCCGGCACCACCGTGGTGCTGGCCGACGGCCGGTCTCTGGACGCGGCGGTCTGGCAGCGCCAGCTGGTCGACGCCGCGTCGCGGGACCTGCTGGTCAAGGGGCTGCTCGCGTTGCTGGTGATCAGCGTGGTCGGGGTCGCCGGGGCGTACCTGGTGGCCGGTCGGGCGTTGCGTCCGCTGCACCAGGTCACCGCCACCGCCCGCCGGCTCGGCGAGGCCACCCTCGACCAGCGGATCCGCTGGTCCGGGGCGGACGACGAGGTGGCCGAGCTGGCCCGCACGTTCGACGCGATGCTGGACCGGATCGCCGCCGCCTTCGAGGCACAGAAGCGGTTCGTCGCCAACGCCTCACACGAGCTGCGTACCCCGCTGGCGGTGATGCGGACCGAGATCGACGTGACGCTCAGCGACGACGAGGCGGACACCGGCGAGTACCGGCGGATGGCGACCGTGGTGCGCGACGCCTCCGAGCGGGCCAACAGCCTGGTCGACGCACTGCTGGTGCTGGCCCGCAGTGAGGCCCAGGCCGGGCAGGGGCTGGCCCGCCGCACCGAGTGTGACCTCGCCTCCGGTACGGCCAACGCGCTGTCGGCGATGGCTCGGGAGGTGGAGCGGATCGGGCTGCGGGTGCAGACCTCGCTCAGGCCGGCCCCGGTGACCGGCGATCCGGGGCTGTTGGACCGGCTGGCCGGCAACCTGATCGAGAACGCGGTCCGCTACAACCACCTGCACGGCCGGCTGTGGGTGCGTACCGGCACGGACGGGCAGCGGTCCTGGCTGGTGGTGGGCAACACCGGGTTCGAGGTGGACCAGGCCGACGTGCCGGGGCTGTTCGAGCCGTTCCGGCGCGGCGGTCGGGAGCGGACCGGGGCACGCGGCTCCGGGCTGGGATTGTCCATCGTCCGGGCGGTCTGCGACGCGCACGGCGGGACCGTCCGGGTCATCGCCCAGCGGGGCGGCGGGCTGGAGGTGACCGTCAGCCTGCCGGCGGCGGACGGGGTGGCCGCGACGTGAGGAAATGTGGGCCGGCGGAGGTCCAGCGCTGTGCGGTGGAAACCTCCTGACCGGGCTACCGGCCGTCGAAGACGTCGTCGAGCGGCTGCTGGCACGACTGGCGTCGATGGCTACGGCGTGGCGCTCCGGTAGACGTGGATAAGTCGGGCCAGGTGCGTCCCGGCCAGTCGTAGTGGCGTCTCACTTCGGGAGACCTGGGCGGCCAGTTCGGCTCCTTCCAGGGTGCTGATCACCGTATGGGCCAGGTCGCGGGCGTCCGCGTCGGTAAAGCCTGCTTCTCGTAGTTTCGCCTCCACCAGGCTTCGCCAGCGCGCGAAGGCCTCGGCGGCGGCGTGCTGGATGTCGGGCGCCCGGGTTGCGGTGCCGAGCGCGGTGGTGGTGACCGGGCAGCCGTCGACCCAGTCCGAGCGGCTCAGGTCTCGCGCGAGGGTGTGAGCACATGCCTCGATTGCCTCGGCCGGATCGTCTGCGCTGGCGAGCATCCGGGTCAGGAATTCGGCGAACTCCTGGTCACCGTGTCGGATCGCCTCGACCGCCAGTTCCTGCTTGCCGCCGGGAAAGAAGTGGTAGACCGAGCCGAGGGTGGCATCCGCCTCCCGGGAGATCTGTTTGATCCCGGCCCCGTCGTAGCCCTGCCGCTGCATCAGCCGGGACGCGGTGCGCACGATCCGCTCCCGCGTGCCAACGGTGGTGTCGGGCGCGCTCGCCGGCGCACCGTCTGTCCTGGTTCTCACCCGTACAGCATATCGGATAGAGCGTTCGTTCTAGAGTCGTGCTACCGTCCGACGCGTAGATAGAGCGTTCGTTCTAGAGAAGAGGTTTGTTGATGGAGAGGCAGTCGGTGACCGTGATCGGTCTCGGTCCGATGGGCCGGGCGATGGTCGGCGCCTTCGTGGATAGCGGCCACCTGGTGACGGTTTGGAACCGGACCGCGAGCAAGGCGGAGGATCTGGTCGCCCGAGGCGCCGTCCGGGCGGACACTGTCGAGGCGGCACTTGCTGCCAACGAACTGGTGGTGTTGAGCCTGACCGACTACGCCGCGATGTACGACCTACTCGGGTCGGCCACCGGGGCGCTGCGCGGGCGGGTGCTGGTCAACCTCAGCTCAGATACCCCGCAGCGGGCCCGCGCGGCGGCGCGGTGGGCGGCCGAACACGGCGCTATCCACCTTGCCGGCGGCGTGCTGACACCACCGTCCGGCATTGGACAGCCCGAATCGTCCACCTTCTACAGCGGCCCCCGGGCGGCGTTCGAAACTCACCGGGAGACCCTGGCGGTGCTCACCGCGACGGACTACCGGGGAGAGGATCCGGGTTTGGCCCCGCTCTACTACCAGCTCACCATGGGCATGTTCTGGACCAGCATGATGAGCTGGCTGCACACCCTCGCGGTGGCCCGGGCCAACGGCATCACCGCCAGGGAACTGCTGCCCTACGCCACGTCCGCGCTGGACCTGCGGTACTTCCTGGAGTTCTACACCGATCGGATCGACGCCGACGAACACCCCGCCGACGTCGACCGGCTTTCCATGGGGGTGGCAAGCATCGAGCACGTCGCGCACACCACCCGCGACTCCGGGATCGATCCCACGCTGCCGGAAACCGTGCTGGAGATCTTTCGACGCGGCGAGGCGGCCGGCCACGGCGACCGCAGCTTCACCAGCCTGATCAACACCTTCACCCCGCGGCCCTGAGCCTGTCCGAACGTCGACAACACGCGGGCCCCACCCACTTCGTGGATGGGGCCCGCGTACCGGCCGAGGGTCAGCTCTTCTGCTGGATCTGCCCGCGCATCGTCGGCAGTTCGGCGGCGGCCTCCTGGCCGCTCTTGAAGTAGACGATGATCATGCCAAGGCTGCCCTTGTCGCTCCACACGCAGATGCCCAGCGGCACGCCCGACGTCTCGGCGTCGCCGCACTTGGCGAGCCCGCCGAGCGGGCCGGCGTCGACGCTCTTCATCTCCTTGATCTGCAGCTGGGCCTGGCCCGCGCCGGCGAGCGTGTCGTCCAGGGTCTTCGCCGGATCGGCGTTGCGGCCGGAGGCCGCCGCCACCATCACCAGGTTCTTCTGGTCCACGGTGCCGTAGAACGCGCCGGCCGTGCTGGTGGCGTCCGGCAGGGACTGGTTCAGCTGGGTCTCGAGTTCCTTGGCGCCGGCGAGCAGGCTCGGGTCGGTGGACTTGGCCCGGCCGGCGAGGGTCTCGGGCGCGACGACCCGGGTGTTGGTGGCGGCCTCGACCGCCTCGACGGCCTTCTTGGCCTCGTCCTTGACGGCGAAGAAGGCCACCGCGGCGCCGCCCAGGCAGAGCACCAGCACCGCGGCGAGCGAGATCAGCAGAATCTTGCCCACGTTGGACTTCTTGGCCGCCGGCGCGCCGGGCGTGCCCGGGTACGGCTGGCCGGGCGCGGGGTGGGCCCCCGGCTGCGCGGGCGGGAACGCGCCGGGCTGCGACGGGTTGTCGCCGGGCGGCGGGAACGCCGGGGTTTCCCCCGGCTGCTGCGGCGGCGGGTACGAGCCGTGGGGCTCGCCGCTGCCCGGCTGCGGGGGAGAGGGGTTGGCCGGCGGCTGGGACATCAGGGTCAGCTCCAAACGTCAGAATAGGACGGGTGATCTTAGGCCGGACCGGTGCCGGCGCGCTGCCCCACCCGTACCCGGCCGTCTGCCGCCGCGCGGCGGCCAACGGTGGTCCACACCGGACCCCGCAGTCGCCGTGACCTGCGTACCCGCCCTCAGGAGCGCTTCTCGATCTGGCCCCGGATGGTGGCGAACTCGGCCTTGGCCTTCTTCGCCGACGAGAAGAACATCACGATCATGCCGACGCTGCCCTCGTCGGCCCAGACGCAGACGCCGAGCGGGATGTCGGAACTCCTGCCGTCGCCGCACCGGGCCACGCCGCCCAGGGGGCCGGGCTCGATCGGGGCCACCTTCTTCAGCCCCAGCGAGCCGGACAGGCTCTTCACCGCGTCGTCCAGCTCCTTCTCCGGGAGCAGGACCGGGCCGGAGACCCCGGAAACCATCACCAGGTTCCGCTTGGCGGCGCTGCCGTAGAAGGCACCTACCGCCCCGGACTCGTTGGTGACGTCGCTCTTCATGTCGCGGACCATCTCGTCGGCGAGCCGGCGCAGCTGCGGTTCGGTGTTCTTCGCCCGGCCGGCGAGGGTCTTCGGGGCGACCAGCCGGATCCGCGGGGCCGGCTCGGCCTCCTGCGGGCTCTCCGAGGGGCTGGGCTCGGCGGCGGGGCTGGCCGACGCTCCCGGGGAGAGGCCCGGAGAAGGCGTGGTGCCGGGGCGGGCGTCGTCGTGGTCGGCGAGGGCGACGTAGGCCAGCGCACCGCCGCCCCCGCAGAGCACCAGCAGCCCGGCGAGGACCAGGGACAGGATCAGGCCGAGCCGGGACTTCCTCGCCGGTGGCGGGGCTGGCGGCAACCCGTACGCCGGGGTGCCGGCGAACCCGTCCGCGGGCACCGCCGGGTAGCCGCCCGGTGCCGGCGGCGTCGCCTGCCCCGGCAGGTAGCCGGCGTGCGGCGGGCTGGGCTGGCCGTACCCGACGGGCGGCGCGGAATGTTCACCGCCCGGTGGGGAGACCTGCGGCCACGGCTGGGTGGGCGGCGGGGTGCCCGCGCCGGGCGGCCAGCCGCCGGGCGGCGGAGGTTGGTGCGGGGG
>NZ_SMJY01000260.1:0-7018 GCF_004348355.1 Micromonospora sp. KC721
CACCCTCAAGACCTGGAAGATCCTGACCAAGCTGCGCTGCTGCCCACGGCGAGCGACCCCGATCGTGCAGGCCATCCTCGTTCTGCACAACGTCGAAGCCAACCGCTACGCAGGATGAAAAGGGCTCATTTGTCGTTTGATGAGTTTGGTTTTGGTGTTGACGCCTTCGGTGCCGCCGTTGTGGAAGGGGTGGGTCAGGGCGGCGTTGACGGCGTTGCGGTCAAGGCCGAGGCCGCGGGTGAATGTGTGCAGGTGGGGCAGGTCGGTGGTCTTGACCTCGGCGATCCAGGTGGTGAGACGGTCGTTGTTGCCGGCTGTGGGTGTGAGGAGCGCGGCGAACGAGCTGATGAAGCCGGCCAGCGCGCTCATCTGTGGACATGCGGCGGTGAGAGCGTCGACGAGCGTGCGCTGATGTTCTTTGAGCTGGTCGGGTGGGGTCAGGAGATAGCGGGTAAGGCGCCTGGGCGATAGGGCTGGGCGGTCGGCTTCGACGCGGCCTTGGGTGATGTAGCGGTAGAGCAGGTTGAGGCTGCCGGTGTAGCCCAGTTCTCTGATCTCGGCGAGGAGTTGCGTGGCTCCGACGGCGGGGTCTTGTTGGCGGCGGCAGCGTAGGTGGTCGCGGTAGGGGTCAACGAGGGTGGGCCGGTACTGCGGTGCCCGGATGAGGCGTTCGGGCTCATGATGCGGGCGTAGCGTTTGATGGTTGTTGAGGCCGAGGTTGAGGCGGCGGGCGCATCCAGCAGGCTAATGCCCTTGTCGATCAGCCGGGGTGTGCGGCGCTGGTAACGCTCCAGAACTCCCGGAAGCTGTTCGCGGAACGTCTGACGGCAGCCCCGCGTCGGGCATACCAGACGGCGTACACGTACCCGGAGCACCACCGGCCGGGCATCGACCGGCACGTCCGCGAGGGTCCGCTGGTGATACCCGTGCACCCGGTCCGTCACGACCGCGCAGCCCGGACAGGCCACCGGCCCTTCAGGAGTCCGAGCCCGCACCAGGATCCGTTCGCCTTCGTTCGTGACGTCGTCGATCACCAGCGGCAGCAGCCCCGAGAACACCATCTTCGTAAGATCACCGATCTTGCACACATGACCTCAACGACATCGACTACCTTCGGTCACCACCGAATGTGAGACAGAGCCGACATCGACACACTCCCCACGGTCGCACGTCAATGAAACAAGTAGGCGATGAGAGTGCGCGTGCGGCGATGGATCTCGGTAGGGTCCTCGACGTGGACGCGAACGAGATCACGCCGCATCTGTTTCCCAATCGTTTCGCGGATGCGGTTGGACCCAGCGCGGGCGGTCCTGCCCGCGACCATTGCCGCTGTGTCGGTCATTCGTTCGCGACCCGGCCGACGAGCGTCGTCTTCCACGCGGACCGTCAGGACACCGAGGCGGCAGGCTGGCGGCATCTGCTGGCGCTGATCGACGAGGCCGCAGCGGATGGGCGGACGGTGTTCAAGCCGTTCGTGGAGCTGAGTGCTCCCGAGCGGCGGCAGATCGTCACGTTACCGGCGACGATCGCGAAGCTGACCGCCGTCAAACATCTGGTGCTCTACGGCACGAATCTGGTTCGTATTCCGGCCGAGATTGGCGCAATGACCAGCCTTGAGGTCTTCGAGCCGTACACCTCTCACCGGCTGCATTGGTACCCGTACGAGCTGACCCGATGCACGAAGCTAGCCGACAGCACGGTGAGCACCGCGTCCTCTACGGCAACTTCAAGTTCCGTCCGCCGTTTCCGAGGCTGCGGGCGGTGACCCGTGCGGCAGAGGCAGACTTCGCCGCGCTCGACCCAGGCGTGTGGGGCTGCGACGCGGTGCAAACCTGCAGCGTCTGCGATGGGCCGGTTGACGGTGAGCTTCGCCAGGTTTGGATCTCTGGCCTGGTCGCCACCGACGTGCTTCCGTTGCTGGTGAACGCATGTTCCGCGGCCTGCGCGGCGGCACTGCCGCAGCCGCACCCTGGCTACCTCCCGACGCCGCACACCGGCGGCCCGGACATCGTCCAGCCGGCCGCCAGGCGATGAGGCGGCAACCACGAGACCACCCGCAACTGCTGGGTGACCGCGCACTCGGTCTTGCCGGGTAGCCTGGGTTCCATGGCTACCGGGATGCGGAGGACGTTGTCCACAGCGGTCGTCGCTGCCGCGTTCGTTGCCCTCACGGCGTGTTCGGCGGACTCTTCGGATGGGTCCGGCTCCGAGTCATCCGCGTCCGACAACACACCGACTCCCACCCAGGCAACCACACCGTCGCCTTCACCGACCGGGCCGTGCGCTGACGGGACGTGCCAGATCAAGGTCGCCGTGGGCGACGTCGTGGCCGTGCCGGAAAGGTATGGCCTCGGGCCGATCGAGGTTACGGCAATCACCGGCGCCGCGGTCGAGATGGTCGCGCCGCTGACCGGGTCGGGCTACAGCGTTTCGGGCTGTTCCGGTGGCGGCGGCGTGTCGTCGCAGGGCGGCGGCGGTGTCGGGATGAGCTGCAAGGTGGGAACCGTCGCGACCATCAACGACGTCATGAGCTTGGAGGTCGTCGAGATCGGCGACACCACCGCCGTCCTGCGTATCGAACCCGCCGGGTGACGTAATCGAGTGCGCGGATTTGCCGCTGGTGGTGCGTTCCTCAGGGACGCCCAATCACATCAGCCTTACTGACGAGGCGCGACGCACAGAACGCCGTCGTCGGGCGGAACGGCAGTTCATCTGCGGACTACCATGGCCACTCTTTGACAACATCAGCTACCCCCTCGCCCGGCCAGACCACGAACACCTGGTCCGCCGAATCGTCGAAGACGAACTGGGACGCGAATCCTTCGACGCCAGCATCCGCGCGATCGCCGGCCTCCTGTCCGAGCACCAACACACCGACCGCATCGAGCACCACCCGGCGAACCAGGGCCCTACCCGCTGCACCCAAAGTTCGATGAGACGGTGCTGCTCCTTCTACCGTCAACCGTGCACGCGGTCGTTAGGTCCTCGGGGAACACCAACCCCGACAACGCGAGGCACTGGCCGATGACCGAGGGGCATCGCCGAGACCGGCCCCGGCGGCCGTTTGGCCGGCGACTGGTACGTCCTGAAGTTCCTCCTCGACGACAACCCGGTCCTCTCCGAGTGGGTCAAGGTCAGATACCGGAGGCAGTACACCGGCCTGTACTAGCGGCGCCACATCCTCGGCGAGTGGTGTGTGGCCGAGGCACGGTCTACGGGTGCAATGAAATCTCGAGCAGGGCGCATGGCCCGCGCAGTTCGCGCGACCTTCGTCACGGGCACTGGCCGGATCGTCAGGAACGAATCATGTGGGTAGCCCACTTGGATGGTTTCCGTGGAAGGGCGTGAAATGAGACCAGGGGTGTGTCCTAGATATCTTCGTAAGTGGTGATCGCCGCAAGGAGCGCGAAGCCTCTAGAGTAGAGTCGAAAGGGCCTCAACTGTCATGTGGAGCATTAACAGCATCAGTACTCTCGACGAGCCAGGAAGGATCTGGGGTGGTCTAGGCGCCAACGCCGGCCCCCAACAGCTGGGCGCCCAACTTGGCGGCGTAGGCGCCAGCTACGTGGTCTCCTGCGGTGACGCCGGGTCGCTGACATTGGTCCAGGTGAACCGAAAAAATCGCTATGACATCGTGCAGGTCAACGGCCCCACACAGATCCAGTTCGAGGTGATAGGTTCGATCGACATCAAGGTTCTCGACGAAACCAACATGCAGATCACCCCGGACAGTCAGAACCCGATTTCGTACAAGCTGCTCAACCAGGCCATTGACGTCGGCCAGATCGTGCAGGTTGTCCTGTCGATCGTGAGCGCGAGTCCCACCTTGCAGCAGCAATGGGACAACAACGCGATGGACCTGCTCAGTGCCGCCGGGCTTCCGGAATCCGCTCTGGAAAACCTGGGTGTGACCGTGTCCAGCGCGCCCAGCGGGGGCGACCAGCTCACCACCTGGCTACAGAGCATCAAATTCTCGGAGGTCGCGGAGTTCACTGAGGACGCGCGAGCGACCTGGCTGAGCTGTGCCCTCTGCAAGGGCCTCATCTGTGGCGGCGCCGCGGCCGCCTTCGTCCTCGTCGCCGCCGCCTGCATCGCCACCGGCGGCGTCAGCGCCCCCGCCGTCACAGCCGTCGCCGGCTTCACCATCGTCGAGGCGATCGCGGCGTTGACAACGCTCTCGGCCACCGTTGTCGCCCAGGCGGCTGTCGCCGCATTCTTCGCCGCGGGCGCGGCCGGTTTCGTCGGTGCGGTACTGGATGCTATCTGCCAGGCAAATGGCTCCTGCCAAACCAGCATCATCGCCCCACCCAAACTCGCCGTCCGT
This sequence comes from Micromonospora sp. KC721, assembly GCF_004348355.1. NCBI lineage: Bacteria > Bacillati > Actinomycetota > Actinomycetes > Micromonosporales > Micromonosporaceae > Micromonospora > Micromonospora sp. KC721. The sequence continues at coordinate 4,325 of NZ_SMJY01000260.1, forward strand.
ACCGCCTAGCAGAGTGACTTGCCGGGGTGAGGTCCACCTTCCATCACCGGTCGAAGCCGCTGCGCGTCGGTCGGTCCAGCGAGCGTGCACCGGCGCCTTGTATCGGGGATGGGCCACATCAGGAGCGTGGACATTTCAAACGAGGATGTGGGACACCAAGTGGATCCAAGCGGGCGGCCAGGCGTCGCCCGCGAAGGCGCGGGCCTTCTCAGTGAGGGCCTGCGCCGAGCCACCGCCGCCCTCTTGACCGGAGGAAACCGGCATCCCGCAGGGAGTCCTCGACCACACGTGGTGGTCACGCAGCAACTTACGACCTCGTGCACGGTTGACGGTAGAAGGAGCAGCACCGTCTCATCGAACTTTGGGTGCAGCGGGTAGGGCCCTGGTTCGCCGGGTGGTGTGCTCGATGCGGTCGGTGTGTTGGTGCTCGGACAGGAGGTTGGCGATCGGGCGGATGCTGGCGTCGAAGGATTCGCGTCGGCCGTGGTAGCGGCCCAGGATTCGCCAGTTCTTCAGGTGCCCGATGGCGTGCTCGACGCGGATGCGTGGGGAGGAGTGTCGTGAATACCGTTGACCGGGCCGACGGCCGGTCGGTGTGGGTCGTGCAGGTACATGGGCTACGCGACCCGGCGGGCAAGGGTGATACCCCGGCACGGCGTCGGCAGGCCGGGCGGCTCGCGGAACTGGTACGCCGGATACGCGATCCTCGCGACCTGGTGGTGGTCTGCGGGGGCTTCAACCTGCTGCCCGACAGCGAAACGTTCGGCGTGCTGGCCGAACTCGGTCTCACCGACCTGGTCGGCACGGCTGACACCCGGTCGTCGCACTACCGTAGGCCGGTGCGACACGCGAGCTACCTACTGGTCTCCGACGTCGCCGCCGTCAAACGGTTCGAGATCCTGGCCGAGCCAGAGGTCTCCGACCACCGTGCACTGATTCTCGACATCTAACCAGAGTCGGCACCAGTCACAGCCCGGTTCTCGGCCCATCCGGGAGCTACTGCTGGGACAAGCCCTGGCCGGGCGGCTCATCGGCAGGAGCATCCACAGCGGGCGGACCTCCTCGCCGGCCGCGCCTACGCCGCCGCGTTCCGGGCGGGCTGACCCGGGCCAGATAGTTGTCACGGACCAGCAGGCTCAGGGAGATGCTGCGCGACAACGGGTCGTAGAAGGCGGTCCGGTACTTCGGGTCTGTCGAGGTCGATGCCGCGAAATACACCATGGACAGCATGGCGAGAAAAGCAGCGGTCCGGACCAGCTCCCATGACGCGAACACCTCGATACCGAGAACCTGCGCCACCTGTGGCACACGACCGGTCCAGGTCTCGATGATGTCTGTGCCGATCGCCGCCATGCCGAAGATCACGAAGAACACGAACACGACCAGCGAGAACAACACCGCCTGGAAGGTCTGGGCCAACGCCAGCTTGGCGACGATGTTGACCCGCTCGCGGCGGGACACAGGCCGGCGCGGCGGGTGTGCGTCCCCGTTCGGCAAGACCCCAGGCGGCCGATCCGCCTCGTGGGCGAGGGCGGCAATCGCCTCGCGCGGATAGTCCGAGGCGACGATCTCCTTCATCTCGCTGAAGGAGATCGTCGCCGAAAAGCCGGCCACCGCGCAGGTCAGCACGGCCGCCATGGCCCAGAACCGTGACCCGTCGAGTGCGGACACGACCTGCCATACCTCGGCAGCCAGGAAGCCGAATACGGACAGCAGGACAAACAGGGGCAGCGCACGCCCGGTCATCTCTCGCAGCGCCGTTGTCTGCCGCAGCCCTTCGCGCACCGACCAGGCAAGAAGCGACCCGACGCCCAGGTAGTTCAAAAGGACCAGCACGGCAGTGGCAGCGATGTTGCCGGCAACACCGCTGACGAAGTCGTTGCCCATCAGGGAGTTCAGATACGGCGCGAGCACGACGGCAACCGCGGTCGCCACGACCGCGGTAACGAACGGCAGCGTTCGGGACGTGGTGGAATCGATCCGCCGAGCCGCCCATCGGGCCGCCAGCAACGGTAGGACCAGGAGCGCCACCAGGACAAGGAGCTGCAGGGGGCGCAACGGCTGCTCCGCCTGCGGCCCGCCCTGCTGCAGTGCGTCCAGGGCGGTGGACAGAAGCTCCCAGGTCGAGATCAGCAGCAGGGGCGGCAGTACGCGAGCGGCTGTCAGTGGTCGGACACCGACAGTGAAACTGGGCAGCCCCCGACGATCGAACCATCGCTCGAAGGCGCGCCGCTGTCGGTCGCCCACGATCGTCTACCTCCCACACGTCGATCGCAGCCGTACCGGGCCACTGACGTACACCGCGCTTTGTCACGCGCTGATCAACGGATCCCGATTACGCACCGACGGCGCGCATCGGCGGGCCCGTCCACGACGTGCGATACGTCCTCGACCAGCCCACCGGAGTGTACGCAGGGGCGGGACGGGGCTTCATTCGCCCAGGAGCCTGCCCGAACACTCCTCGCGCAGCTACTACTCGTAACGCGGATTCGTGACGTACTCCGGGAACAGTTCGGAGGCAGGCCCGGCTCGTCATGGGATTCATCAACGGCGCGCTGGTTGGTCGGCTCCAGGCCAGGCCAGGCCGGTCCGGAACGTCGGCGGTCAGCGGCGGGCGGAAGTCCTCCGCCGAGTGCTGGACTGCCACGTCCGGGTGGTGGTTGGTGGTCAGGGAGAGGGGGATCGCTGGTGGGG
>NZ_SMJY01000261.1:0-7004 GCF_004348355.1 Micromonospora sp. KC721
GGTGAAGACCGTCGGCCCGGTCTTCGAGCCGGGGCACGGGCGGCAGGCCGCCCGGCTCGGCGTCGCCCACCCGCACGCCGGCCCCCTCGGTCCGACGGCGCTGCCGCTCGGCCCGACCGACCCGGCGACCGAGGTCGTGGTGACCGCCGACCCGAGCACACCGGGCACCACCGCCGACGGCACCCAGCTCTGGCGGATCACCGGCACCGGCCGGCAGACCCACAGCGTCCACCTGGACGGCTGCGACGCCCAACTGGTCAACCGGGTCGGCCGGGACGGCACCGTCCGGCCACCGGAACCGGGCGAGCTGGGGTGGAAGGAGACCATCCGGGTGAACCCGGGCGAGGATGTGGTGTTGGCGCTGCGGCCGGTCGTCCCGCCGCTACCGTTCCGGATCGGCGACAGTCTCCGGCTGCTCGACCCGACCCGGCCGGCCGGGATCCGGGTGGGGGCCGCCCCGGTCAGCCCGCTCGACGGCCGCCCCGCCACCGTGGTCAACCAGATGGTCAACCTGGGTTGGGAGTACCGCTGGTCCAGCAGCGCCGCCGGCCTGCGTGACCTGGGCATGAGCCGGCCGCTGGTGTTCCGGGTCTCGCCGAAGGGGCCGACCGGGCTCACCGCCACCCCGGCGCCCGGTTCGGCCACCGCCCTCCCGGCGATCGCGTTGACCTGGACCGGCAACGGCAGCCGCCCGCCGGCTACCAGCCACCTGCTGCAACGGGCCACCGACGCGGCCTTCACCGACGGTGTCACCACGATCACCGTGGCGGCCACCGCCACCCGGTACACCGACGCGACGGTCACCCCCGGCGTGACGTACCACTACCGGATCCGGGCGGAGAACGCGGCGAGCTGCTCGGCCTGGTCCAACAGCGTCCCCGCGTCGGTGGGGTTGGCCGCGCCCACCGGAATGAGCGCACAGATCCCGCCGGCCGGGCCGCTGCGGGTGGCTCTGCGCTGGACCAACCGTTCCTTCGCCACCGGGATCGACGTGCAGCGGGCCACCAACCCGACCTTCACCAGCGGCCCGGCCACCACCGCGATCGGGGTGACGGAGCAGCACCTCGACCCGGCGGTCGCCCCGGACACCACGTACTACTACCGGGTCCGGACCACCTATCTGGGTGCGGTGTCGCCCTGGTCCACGCTGGCCACGGTGATCACCCCACCGGTCCCCGAAGCGCCCTCCGGGCTGGCCGTCGCGGTGACCGCTCCCGGCCCGGACACCGCGCGGGTGGTGCTGACCTGGGCGTCGAGCGTCCCGAGTGGGCCGGGGTCGGGCTTCGCGGTGCAGCGCGCGCTCGACCCGGCGTTCACCCGGGAGGTCGCCACCTTCACCGTCACCGGCCGGGGCTTCACCAACTCCGGTCTGGCCCGGGGCGTGACCTACCACTACCGGATCCGCTCGTTCAACGTGGTGGGCGAGTCGCCCTTCACCGCCCCGGTGCCGGTCACCACCCCGGCCTGACCCACCGACCCGCGCCCGAGCCGGCACCTCGCCCCGCATACGGAGGTGAGCGAATCGGGTCGCGGCAGGTTGCGGTCTTCGCGGTCAAGGCCAGGGCAACCTGGCGCGACCTCCGTCGACTAGGAGCGGCGCACGGCGCGCAGCTCGGCCAGCGCCGACGCCACGCCGTGCAGCAGGTCGGTCGCCTCGGTCAGCCGGGACGCCGCCGGGTGCTCGGTGCTCGGGCGGACGTCCTCGGCGACGTACCCGGCCGCAGCCGCCACCAGCCCCTCGTACGCGGTCACCCCGTCGTCCAACTGACCGGCGAGGGCGCGATGTGCCTCGGCCAGCCGGGGCCGGGCCTCCGGCGGGGCGAACCGCAGGGCACGTTCCACACTGGCGACCCGGGCGGCCAGGTCGCGTAGGGACCGGTCGGCCGCGGCGGCCTCCAGCACCGCCGGTTCGGCCAGCCCGGTGAGCCGGGGCGCCATGCCGGCGAGGGTGAGCGCCGCCCGGTCCAGCCGGGCCCACGCACCGGCGGCGGCGGTGCCGCGCAGCGCGAGCCGAGCCCGCAGCCGTCGGGCCTCGGCGAGCACGCCCGAACCGACCGGGAGCCGCTCGACGGCGGCGACCAGACGGGCCCGCGACCGGGCGGCGGCCTCGGCCGGGTCGAGGGCGGGTGGGGCCGGACGCGCGGCGAGAGCCCGCAGGTCGAGCCAACGCCAGGCGGCCAGTGCCAGCGCGCTGCCCGCCCCGGCGGCCCACGCCGCGTCCGGCAGCCCGATGCCCGCGTACGGGGTCAGCACCGCCGCCGCGCCCCCGAGCCCACCGGCCGTCACCGTCCACCGTCGAGCGGAGCGCCGCAGTCGGCGCAGCCGGCGGAAGTGTCGCGTCCGCTCGTCGGCCACCCGTACCTCCTCGTGCCGGCCGCTCAGCCGGCGGCGCTGGTGTTGCCGGTGCCGCGTTCGCGGCTCATGCTGGCCCGGATCTCGTCGAGCTTGGCCACGCCCGGATCGGCCGGTTGCTGCGCGGCGGGCCGTTCCGGCTCGCCGGCCAACCGCTCACCGGCCATGCTGGCCCGGATCTGTTCCAGCCGGGACGACCCGGCCGCGTCCAGGGTCGACCTCTGGATCTCCAGCATCCGCCCCTCGACCGAGTTGCCGGCCAGCTCGGCCCGGCCCATGGCGGTGGCGTAGCGGCGTTCGATGCGGTCGCGTACCTCGTCGAGGGTGGGGACGTTGCCGCCGGCGGTGATCGCCGACATCGACTCCAGCGAGCGGGCGACGCTCTCCTGCATCTTGGCCTGCTCCAACTGGCTGAGCAGCTTGGTGCGCTCGGCGAGCCGCTGCTGAAGGATCATCGAGTTGTTCTCGACCGCGCGGCGGGCCTGGGCGGCGGCGGCCAGCGCCTGGTCGTGCAGGGTCTTCAGGTCCTCGGTGGCCTGTTCGGCGGAGACGAGTTGGGTGGCGAGCACCTGGGCGGACTGCTCGTACCGGGCCGCTTCGGCCTCGTCACCCCGGGCGCGGGCCTGGTCGGCGAGGACGAGCGCCTGCCGGGCGTTGGCCTGCAGCCGCTCGACCTCCGACATCTGCCGGGAGAGCTTCATCTCCAGCTGCCGCTGGTTGCCGATCACCGCCGCCGCCTGCTGGACCAGCGCCTGGTGCTGGCGCTGCGCCTCCTCGACGGCCTGCTGGATCTGCACCTTCGGATCGGCGCGCTCGTCGATCTTCGTACCGAAGAGCGCCATCAGGTAGTGCCAGCCCTTGACGAACGGGTTCGCCATCTCCGCGGTATCCCCTCAGTAGCGTGCCTGCGCCTCGGCCCGCGACGGGACCGATCCGCCTGGCCGCGCGGCATGTCCCCATCGTCGCAGCCCGACGCCAGCCCGGTATCCGTACGGCGGGAGAGCACGCACGACCTGCGGTCAACCCTACGCGGCACCGGCAGAGCCGGCCACGTGAAGAGCCGTCAGGCGGCGCAGACCACGTCCCGCTCGCCGGCGCGGACCCGGGTGCTGCGGAGGGTGGCCTTCAGCGGAGACTCCTGCCGAACCTGGACGGCCACCTTGCCGTCGGAGGTGACCTGGCGGACACCCCGGTCGGTGGCCTTGCGGACGGCCGCGGCCGACACCGGCTTCTGCTCGGCCGGCTCGTCCTGCACCGGCACCAGCACACCCGGCATCTGCTCGGCGAGCGCAACGGTGTCGCTGACCTCACGTAGCAGCTCGGACAGGCGGGCACCGAGCGCGTCGCAGATCGCGGCCAGTAGTTCGCTGGACGGTTCCTTCTGGCCGCGCTCGATCTCGGACAGGTAGCCGAGGCTGACGTTGGCGGCGGTGGAAACCTCGCGCAGGGTACGGTGCTGACCCTGCCGGCGCGCCCGCAGTGCGTCGCCGATCACGCGGCGTAGCAGGACCATCGCACCTCCCCCTGACGGGAACACCTCTCGCCCGGGCTGCCGCCCGCGCCGGACGCGGCCCGCCGCGCCGGCGCCGACGTCGCGCGCCGGAGCCTTCCCGCAACCGTACCCGTTGCCCGGCCGGACGACATCCCACCCCGGCGGTCAAATCCGATCACCCGGTCACCGCCCGGCCTCCGGCGCCGCCCGGCGGTCCTCCGGTGCCGGCCCACCGTCGGCCCGGATGCACTCGACGAGCAGCCGCAACCCCTCGATCACCGCGGCGGATCGGATGTGCTCCCGGCCGCCGTCGAGATCGAGCTGCCGAACGGCCGACCCGATCGGACCGGCCACCGCGACATAGACCAACCCCACCGGCTTGCCGTCCTGCGGTTTCGGCCCGGCCACACCGGTGGTGGCCAGTCCCCAGTCTCCCCCGCAGCGCCGCCGCCCGCCCTCGGCGAGGGCGACGGCCACGTCCGGGTCGACCGGTCCGCGCTCGGCCAGCAAACCCTCGGGTACGCCGGCCAGCTGCGACTTCAGCTCGGTGGCGTAGGTGACGAGACCGCCCCGGTAGACGCCGCTGACCCCGGCGATCTCGACGATCGAGGCGGAGAGCAGCCCGCCGGTCAGGGACTCGACCGTGGCCAGCGTCTCGCCCCGCTCGTGCAGCAGGTGCACCGCCGCCGCGGCCGGGCTTCCCGCGGGCAGTTCGTGGTTCGCGTCCGTCCCCATGTCGTCCCTCCCTTCCCTGTACCGCCTGCCCTACTCATCCTCGCGCCGGACCGCCGGGTGCCGTGGCCGGGCCGGCGCTGCACCGAGCGCGGCGTCGGACCGCGATCAGCGCGCCGGACGGCGCAGCCGGAACGCCTGGAGGAGGTAGTCGAAACCGGTGACCACCGTCACGACGACGGCCGCGGCCATGATCCACGGACCGACGCCGGCGAGCACGGCCGGCATGGGCCAGAGATACCAGGTGATCGCGAGGACCTGGAGGGCAGTCTTGACCTTGCCGCCCCGGCTGGCCGCGATCACTCCGTGCCGGATCACCCAGAACCGCAGCGCGGTGATGCCCAGCTCCCGGACCAGGATCACCACCGTCACCCACCAGGGCAGGCCGCCGTAGAAGGACAGGAGCACCAGGGCCGCGCCGGTGAGCGCCTTGTCGGCGATCGGGTCGGCCACCTTGCCGACCGAGGTGACCAGACCGAACCGGCGGGCGATCCACCCGTCGACCAGATCGGTCGCCGAGGCGACCACGAAGATCAGGCACGCGGCCATTCGCCAGCCGGCGTGGGTCATCTCCGACCCCACCAGCGAGACCGCGAAGACCGGCACCAGCACCAGCCGCAGCAGGGTCAGCCCGTTCGCCGCGTTGATCACCGGCACCGGGGCAGCCACCGGCGCCGATTCCGTCGCGCCGGTCACGGCCGTGTCCCGCTGTGGCCGGCGTGGCGTACCTGGCACCGCACCACGTGACTCCCCCGCTTCCTCCGGGCCCGTCGTCACCGTTCCGCGCCGGGCGCCGCCGAGATCATCTCATCCGGTACGGCCACCAGGTCGACACCTTCGGTCGCGGTCACCGTGGCGGCCACCAGGTCGCCGGGGCGCAGTGCGGCCAGGTCGACCCCGCCGCCGGCCGGGGCGACCAGGGTGGTGGAACCGTCAACCTCGGGCGCCTGGTGGGCCGCGCGCCCCTCCACCACACCGTCGGTCACCGTGTCGACCAGCACCTCGACGCGCGAACCCAGCCGCTCCTCGGCCCGCTGCGAGCAGAGTTCGTCGGCGAGCGCGGCCAGTCGGTCGTAGCGCCGCCGGACGGTGGCCGCGGACACCTTGCCGGGCAGACCGGCGGCCTCGGTACCGTCCTCGTCGCTGTAGTCGAACACGCCGATCGCGTCCAGCCGCGCCTCGGTGAGGAAGCGGACCAGCTCCTGGTAGTCGGCGCGGGTCTCACCGGGGAAGCCGACGATGAAGTTGCTCCGCGCGCCGGCCTCGGGGGCCAGGGCGCGGGCGGAGCCCAGCAGCTCCAGGAACCGCTCGGTGGAGCCGAATCGGCGCATCCGGCGCAGCACCGGCTCGCTGGAATGCTGGAACGACAGGTCGAAGTACGGTGCCACCCCCGGTGTGGTGGCGATCGCCTCGACGAGACCGGGTCGGGTCTCGGCGGGCTGCAGGTAGCTGGCCCGGACCCGGACGATGCCGTCGATCGCGGCGAGCTGCGGCAGCAGCTTCTCCAGCGCCCGGGGATCACCCAGGTCCTTGCCGTACGAGGTGGAGTTCTCGCTGACCAGCACCAACTCCCGGACACCGGTCTTGGCCAGCCACTCCGCCTCGGCGAGCAGCTCGTCCGGGGTACGCGAGACGAAGGCGCCGCGGAAAGCGGGGATGGCGCAGAACGCACAGCGGCGGTCACAGCCGCTGGCCAGCTTGAGCGAGGCGACCGGGCCGGTGTCCAGCCGGCGACGCAGCACCGGACGCAGGTGGGCCGGGGTGTGCGCGTCGGCCTCGACCACCGGGCGGGCCGGGGTGCCGTGGCCGGGCAGCGACACCGCCGCGTCCCGCCGCTTGACCGGCGTCAGCGGCAGCAGTTCCCGCCGGTCGCGCGGGGTGTGGGCGTCGATCGACTCACCGGCGACCACGGCGTCCAGCCGGGCGGCGATGTCCGGGTAGTCGTCGAAGCTGAGCACCGCCTGCGCCTCGGGGAGACTGTCGGCGAGTTCCCGCCCGTACCGCTCGGCCATGCAGCCGGCGGCGACCACCTTGGCCCCGGTGTCGGCGGCGGCGAGCAGCGTCTGGATCGAGTCCTGCTTGGCCTTCTCCACGAACCCGCAGGTGTTGACGACCACCACGTCGGCACCCTCGCCGTCGGTGGTGACCTGCCAGCCGTCGGCGTGCAGCCGGGCGGCCAACTCCTCCGAGTCGACCTCGTTACGGGCGCAGCCCAGGGTCAACAGCGCGACCCGACGGCCGGAGCCGTCGGCCGACGGCTCGTGGTCGTGGCGTGGCGACAGGCGCGCCGGGCTGGAACCGTCGGAAGGGGAGGTGGCAGACACCATCCGAGGGTACCGGGCGCTCGGCGCGACCCGGCGCCGGCGGGCGTCGTCCGACCGGATGGGCACGGCCGGCCGAATGCGGTGGCGGCCTGATCATCACGGGG
>NZ_SMJY01000262.1:0-6885 GCF_004348355.1 Micromonospora sp. KC721
GGACGACGGTGGCCCTGGCCCTGACCGGCACACGGGTCGTGGCCGCCGTCGACGGGCGCGAGGTCGCCGGCGCGACCATGCCGGACGACTTCCCCGACTACCGGCGGCTGCTGCCCCGGTCGACCGGTGCGCCACCGGCACACCGGTTCCCGGTCGACGCCGCCGCCCTGGGGACGGCGTTGCGGGCCCCCGACGCCCCCACGCTGGACCGGGAGCACGCCGGGCGGCGGTACGCGGTGACCGTGCTCGGCGCCGACGAGCGGGGGCTGCGGGTGCTCGCCCCGGACGAGCCGACCACCGGGGTACGGGTCGGGGTGGACGGCCGTTACCTGCTGGACGCGCTCGACGCCGCCGGCGGCGGGCAGCTGGTGCTGGAGCTGGACGGGCCGATCGCGCCGCTGGCCATCCGCCGTCCGGACGACGAGGACGCCTTCTCCGTCCTCATGCCGATCCGGCTCTGAGCGCACCATCGGTGTGCCGCGGGGTACGGGCGTACCGGGCGTGAGTGGGCGCGACGGTAGCATCGGTGGGTTCCCACCTGACTTCCCGGACGGAGGCGTACGGAGCAGCATGCTCGACATGGAGTTGATCCGGAAGGATCGCGAGGCGGTGGCGACCGCGCTGGCGAAGCGACTGGATCCCGCCGAGGTCAACCGGGTCCTGGACGAGATCCAGCGGCTCGACCAGGAACGCCGCGCCCTGATCACCGGGATCGACGCCGAGCGGCAGCGCCGCAAGGCGGAGGCGCGGGCGTACGCGGCGGCGAAGCGCGCCGGCACCGAACCGGAGGTCTCCGCGCCGGAGGCCGGCCGCAAGCAGCTCGCCGAGCTGGAGGCGGAGCTGGACGAGGTGCAGTCCCGGCTGCGCGGCGCGATGAGCGAGCTGCCCAACCTGCCCGCCGACGACGTCGTGGCCGGCGGCAAGGAGGCCAATCGGGTGGTGAAGACCTTCGGTGAGCCGCCGGTGATCGAGAAGGTGCGCGACCACGTCGAGCTGAGCCGGGCGCTGGGTCTGGTGGACCACGAACGCGGGGTCAAACTCGGCGGCTCCGGCTTCTGGATGTACACCGGCCTGGGCGCCCAGCTGGAGTGGGCACTGGTCAACTGGCTGATCGAGCAGAACATCAGGGCCGGGTACGAGTTCCTGCTCCCGCCGCACCTGTTGCTGGACACCGCGGGCTTCGCCGCCGGGCAGTTCCCGAAGTTCTACGACGACGTCTACCACCTGGACCGGGAGTCCGCGCCGCGCGGGCAGTTCCTGCTGCCCACCGCGGAGACGGCGATCCTCGGGGCGTACCAGGACGAGATCCTGGACACCGCGGCGCTGCCGCTGAAGCGGTTCGCGTACACCCCCTGCTACCGCCGGGAGGCGGCCGGCTCGCACTCCGACGAGCGCGGCACCGTCCGGGGCCACCAGTTCAACAAGGTGGAGATCTTCCAGTTCACCCTGCCCGAGCAGGCCGACGCCGCGCTGGAGTCGATGGTCGGCCACGTGGAGAGCCTGGTCGAGCAGCTGGGCCTGCACCACCAGACCAGCCTGCTGGCAGCCGGTGACGCCAGCGCCGCGATGCGCAAGACCCTCGACATCGAAGTCTGGATGCCGAGCACCGGCAAGTACAAGGAGGTGTCGTCGGTCTCCTGGGGCGGCGACTACCAGGCCCGCCGGGCGGCGATCCGCTACCGGGAGCCGGGCGGCAAGCAGACCCGCTTCGTGCACACCCTCAACGGTTCGGCACTGGCCACCAGCCGACTCTTCCCGGCCATCCTGGAGCAGTTCCAGCAGCCCGACGGCTCGGTGCTGGTGCCACAGGTGCTCCGCGACCGGCTCGGCACCGACCGGCTCACCCCGAGACGCTGATCCGCCGGCGGCGGGGGTCGGGCGACCCGCCCTCCGCCGCCGTCGTCCGGCCCCGCCGCCGGACCAGCGCCGCGACCGCCAGCAGCACCACCAGCCCGCCGGCGAGCGCCGCCGGGCCGGCCGTGTCCAGCGCGGAGACCAGCGCCTGCTGCACCCGGGCCGCGCCGACCACCACCGGGTCGCCGAAGGCGTCCCGCCGGCCCTGCGCCAGCCGCACCTCGTACCAGCCGTACCAGGCGACATAGCCGCCGGCGAGCAGCAGCACCAGGCCGCTGAGCCGGGGCACCCACGCCCCCGCGCCGCGCAGCCGGGCCACCACCTGGCCGCGCAGCAGCGCCACACCGAGCGCGGCGACCGTGACCACCAGCCCCATCCCGACCGCGTACCCGACGAAGAGCGCCACGCCCCGCGCCGCCGACCCGGCCTGGAGGCTGGTCACCACGATGGCCAGGAACGGGGCGATCGCGCAGCCGAGGGAGGCGAGCGCGTACGCCATGCCGAACACCACCATGGACGCCCACGACCGGGTCAGCCGGGGTGCCCGGGCCAGCGGGCGCACGGTGGGCAGCCGCCGGCCGGCGAGCAGCCAGCAGCCCAGCGCCAGCAGCAGCACGCCCAGCCCGACGGTGAACCAGGGCAGCCGGGGGCGCAGCCAGTCGGCCGCCGGTGCCAACGCGAGGCCGAAGGCGCCGAAGACCAGGACGTACCCGGTGGTCAGGCCGGCGGCGGCGGTGAGCGCGCGGCCGACGGCGCCCCGGGTGTCGGCAGCCCCGGCCACCAGCAGCGACAGGTACGCGGGCAGCATCGCGAAGCCGCACGGGTTGACCGCGCCGAGCATGCCGGCGGTCACCGCGAGCAGCAGCGGCGCCTCCATCAGCCGGCCAGCGCGGTGACCCGGCGGGTGAGGTCCTCGCCGTCGAGGAAGCCCTGGTGGATCACCTTGCCGTTCCGGTCGATGACCACGAACGTGCTCTGCTCGACGACCTCGAACCGCCGCCAAAGCGCGCCGGTTCGGTCGTCGAGTTGGAGGGTTCCGCCGAGTTCGAACTCGGTGACGAAGTCCTTCATGGCCTTGTGCTGGCCGAGGCCGGCGACGCCGACGATCGGCACCCGGTCCCGGAACTGCGGGGCGATCTCGGCCACCGTCCACGCCTGACTGGCGCAGGTCGCGCACCAGGGCGCCCAGAACCAGAGCACCACCGGCTTGCCGGCCAGGTCGGCGGCGGAGAAGGCCGCGCCGTCGAGGGTCTTCGCGGTGAACCTCAGCGTCTCCGACACGGGCGCGGCCGAGCCGCTCGGGGTCGGTGTGGCGGTGGCGGGCGGTGTGGCGGTGGCCACCACGGCGACCTCGTTGACCGGCTGCGTCCGGGGCGGCTCTCCGCCCGCGCAGCCGGCCAGCGCGACCGTCAGCGCGGCGGCGGTGACGAGCCGGGCGGGCGGGCGGCCACCCGTCGTGTTGCTGGGGTACGACCGCATCCCGGTCTCCTCTCGGTGGGCTACTTCGCGTCGACCAGCCGCAGCGCCAGCGCCGGGCAGACCTTGACCGCCTTCATCGCGCCCTCCTTGAGCCAGGTCGGCACCGGTGTGGCGGGGAAGGCGGGGTATCCGTTCTGGTCGAGCCGGATGAAGTCCGGCACGACGTGCGCGCAGAGCCCGTGCCCGTCGCAGCGGGACCAGTCCAGGGCGAGCTTCTTCGGGTCGGGATCGGGCGCGCCGGGCAGGCCCATCACGCCCTTGACCCGCTTGCCGCAGCCCTCCCCGGTGGTGTGCAGCTTCAGGTCGTCGCCGAAGACCTCCATCGCCGAGAGCGCGAACCGGGAGGTGCCGTCGGGGTGGCTGCACGCGCCGCGTCCCTTGACGTCACCGGCGGCGGCCCGGACCACCTCGACCGGCGCGCTGCCGGAGACGGCCAGGTCGACCGCGCGGGCCAGGTCGGGCAGGCCCCGCTTGCACGGCCCGCACTGGCCGGAGGACTCGCCGGCCAGGTAGCGGACCACCTGCGCGGCCTCGCCGAGCGGGCAGGTGTCTCGCCCCAGCGGGACGATGATGCCGGCGCCGAGGGTGCCGCCGACCGCGGTGAGACCCGCGCGGGAGACCAGCGCCTTGTCCGCCGCCTCCGGGGTGATCCACCGGCCGTGGTAGCCGCCCGTCAGGATGCCCGGCCCGTCCGGCACCTCACACAGGTCGAGGATCTCCCGCAGCGGGGTGCCGGCGGCGCACTCGACCACGGCCGGCCGCTTGGCCTGGCCGGTCACGGTGAGCAGCACGGTGCCGGGTTCGTCGTCGGTGCCGAGCGCCGCGTACTCGTACGGACCGAGCCGGGCCGCGATGGCGACCTGGGCGTACGTCTCGGCGTTGGACAGCAGGGTGGGCAGGTTCCGCACGCCGGAGTCGCTGGACCGCTTCTTGGTGCCGGGCGGGATGTGCGGCAAACCGTTGATCCCGTTGACCAGCGCGCCGCCCTCGCCGGAGACGAACCGGTGCGGCACGGTGACGATGCCGGTCGGCACCGGCATCCGGCGTTCCTGGAGGGCCTCGGTGAGCGAGTCCAGGCCGACGAGGTCGTCGGCCACGCAGAGCACGATCTCCTCGGCGTCGAGCGCGTACGCGGCCAGCGCCGCGCCGTCGAGGATCAGGTGCGGCGCGCGGGTGAGCAGGACCTTGTCCTTCCAGCTCGCCGGCTCCCCCTCGGTGGCGTTGACCACCACCACGGCAGGCAGGTCCTGCCGCTTGCAGGAGTCCAGCACCGCCTTGAGCTTGGTGAAGAAGGGGAAGCCCGCGCCGCCCTTGCCCTTGAGTTGGATGCTCTCGGCCAGCCGGAGCAGGTTGCTCGGTTCCATCGGCCCGATCGGGCCGTGCACCATCTCGTGTGCGACGAGGTCGAGCCGGCCGAACTCGGCGAACCCGGCGGTGAGCCGGGGCTCGCCGATGCAGGCCACCGGGGGCACCTTGGTCCGCTTCACTTGGCCTCACCCCGCAGCCCGGCCCAGTACGCTCCGTCCACCTCGGCCGCGTCGGCCCGGCCCTTGCGCCGGCCGGACCGGCTGTCGCCGGTGGCCCGCATCTTGCGCCGGGAGGCGAGGTCGACCAGGGTCGGGGTGTCGTCGACGGGCAGGTCGTCGGCCACGTACCGGGCCGGCGGACGCCAGTAGTCGGGCTCCTCGGGCACGTCCGGCTCGATGCTGTGCCGGCCGGCGGAGACCGGCTCGGCCGAGATGGGCCGGGAACTCTCCCAGCGGCGCGGGCTGTCCCAGGGCTCCTCGGGATCGGCGGTGCGACGCCGGAGCGGCGCGGAGTAGCGGGCAGCCACATCGTCGTCGTCGCGGCGGGCGCGACGGCCCGTCGACACCGGACGCACGTCCTCGTCCTCCTCGTACCGAGCCCGACGACCGGACGACACCGGACGGACATCCTCGTCCTCGTACCGGGCGCGACGGCCCGTCGACACCGGACGCACGTCCTCGTCCTCCTCGTACCGAGCCCGACGACCGGACGACACCGGACGGACATCCTCGTCCTCCTCATACCGGGCGCGGCGACCGCCGGAGACCGGGGCGACGTCCTCCTCGCGACGGCGGCTGGACCGCTCCTCGTCGCGTACCCGCTCGGTGCGCCGGGCAGCGGGCGTCGAGTCCCGCTCGCGGCGACGCGGCTCCGGCTCCTCCACCTCGCGGCGGGTCCGGCCGGCGCGGACCGGTTCGCGCAGGGTGCCAGGTTCGGGCACCACCGGCACGGTGAACCGGTCGGGGTCGCGACGGGTGGCGGCAGTGGGCGCCGCCCCCCACGACCCGGCGGTGGTCTCCGCCCAACCGCTGCGGGCCCCCCGGCTCTCCTCCTCCTCGCCCTTGCGCAGGCCGAGACCGCCGAGCAGGATCTTGGTCTTGCTCTCCTCGCCCTTGCCGGTCATCGCCGCGTTCAGCGCGGCGGCCTGGGTCTGTTCCCGGCTGCGTCTGGTGAGGTAGACCGAGAGCCGGACCAGCAGTGCGACCACCACGAGCACCACGCAGACCAGGTAGCTCAGCATCACCCAGGTCGCGGGCTTACGACCGACGTTGAGACCGTGGGTCAGCGCGAACGGCCAGGCGAGGTAGGCCATGGAGTGCAGCGCCCGCCAGAACCACTTCGGTCCGACCCCGGCGAAGCGGACCCGGACCAGCCCGGTCCACAGGACGCTGACCATGAGGAACGAGGCGACGGTGCCGAGACCGACGTAGAGGCCGTAGCCGCCGATGAACGGCACCACGGCGTCGGTGGGACCGGCCCGACCGATGGAGATCTTGGTGATGATGTGGAAGATCAGGCCGGCGACGGCGAGGATGCCGGTGGCGCGGTGCGCGGACTGGAGCAACAGCCGGTGCCGGGCCTGCAACACCAGCCGGTCGGTGGCGAGCAGCCCCAGCATCACCGTCAGGCTCAGCGAGACCAGGGTGACCACCCCGGCGAAGAACTCGGTGAAGACGAAGCCGTAGGCGTACATCGCCGCGCCGCTGCCGGACATCTCCATGCCCGCCCAGATCAGGCCGAACACGGACGCGGCCATCAGCGCCATCGAGGACTTGGAGACGGTCCGGACACCACGGCTGCTGGTGCTGGTACGGACGGCCTCCGCCTTCTGGTTCTGCTTTGCCCGGGCCATCTGCTCCTCGATCATGTCTCACGGCGGCACCGCCACCGGCCGACCTGCTCCCCCATCCAGTACGGAGCGGTAGGGTCCGCGGATCAGTGTCCGTGTGGAATTTTCTCGAGCCTTTTTCGAACCACCCCGGCTTCCGGCGCGTGTAATGCCTTCCACTGCCCGGGAGCTGCCGGGATCGGGGCCGCCCCGGCGCCTCCGACCGAACCCGAGGCGGGATGAGCCCGCCAAACCGGGGGCATGGCGTTAGAGTGCTTTTGTGCTGTTCGACCGTTTTTCCGCTCGGGTTGGTTGGCTGACCGCCTTCTTCGGCGTACCGGCGCTGCTGGCGCTCCTCCTGCTGGTCTACTCGGCCCTGCACCGCACCGACGTGGCCCCGGCGACCCACCCGGCAC
>NZ_SMJY01000263.1:0-6868 GCF_004348355.1 Micromonospora sp. KC721
CCCGGGTGCCCGCCGGGTCCGTGGCGCTCGCCGGGCCGTACGCCGGGATCTACCCCACCGCCTCACCCGGCGGCTGGCTGCTCGTCGGCCGCACCGGGCTGACCCTGTTCGACGTCACCGCCGACCCGCCGGCCACGCTCACCCCCGGCACCCGGGTCCGGCTGGTGCCGGCGTGATCGAGGTGCTCCGGGCCGGTCCGGCCACCACCGTCCAGGATCTCGGCCGACCGGGCTACGCGCACCTCGGCGTGCCCCGGTCGGGGGCGCTGGACCCGGCGGCGCTGGCCCTGGCGAACCGGCTGGTCGGCAACCCACCCGCCGCCGCCGGCCTGGAGATCACCCTGGGGGGTGCGGAGCTGCGGTTCACGCGGGCCGCCACCGTCGCCCTCACCGGAGCGGACGTCGAGGTGCGGACCGGCCAGCGGCCGGGAGACGTCGGCCGCCCGCTGTCGGTGCCGGCCGGTGCGGTGCTGCGGATCGGCCCGCCCCGCGCCGGGCTGCGCAACTGGCTCGCCGTCAGCGGCGGGATCGCCGTCGCGCCGGTGCTCGGCAGCCGCGCCACCGACACCCTCTCCGGCCTCGGTCCACCCCCGGTACGCGACGGCGACCACCTGCCGATCGGTCCGTGGCCCGGCCACCCGGCACCGGTGGACCACGGCGTCGTTCCGGCGGTGCCCGCGGAACTGCGGCTGACCCTGCGCCCCGGACCCCGCGCCGACTGGTTCACCGCCGACGCCCTCGACCGGCTGCTGGGCACCGCGTACACGGTCAGCCCGGTCTCGAACCGGGTCGGTGCCCGCCTGGTCGGCGCGCTGCTGCCCCGCGCGGTCGCCGGGGAGCTGCCCAGCGAGGGCGTGGTGCTCGGCGCGGTGCAGGTGCCCGCCGACGGCCAACCGCTGATCTTCCTGGCCGACCACCCCACCACCGGCGGCTACCCGGTTATCGGAGTGGTGGACGACGTGACGGGACTCGCGCAGGCCCGGCCAGGCACTACGGTGACCTTCCATGGACCTCAACGCTGACCTCGGCGAGGGATTCGGTATCTGGCGGCTCGGCGACGACGCGGCACTGCTGGACCTGGTCACCTCCGCCAACGTCGCCTGCGGCTTCCACGGCGGCGACCCGTCCACCATGCACCGGGTGTGCGCCGCCGCCGCCGAACGCGGCGTCGCCGTCGGCGCGCAGGTCGGATACCGCGACCTCGCCGGCTTCGGCCGTCGCCGCATCGAGTACGCCTTCGCCGACCTGCGCGACGAGGTCATCTACCAGCTCGGCGCCCTGGACGCGTTCTGCCGGCTGTTCGGTACCCGGGTCCGCTACCTGAAGCCGCACGGCGCGCTCTACCACGCCGCCGCGGTGGACGAGTCCCAGGCCGCCGCCATCGTCGCCGCCGTCCGGGGGTACGACCACGAGCTGCCGATCCTCTGCGCGCCCGCATCGAGGCTCGCCCAGCTCGCCGCCGGGGCCGGCCTGCGGGTGGTCGCCGAGGGCTTCGCCGACCGGAACTACCTGCCCAACGGATCGCTGGTGCCGCGCACTGCCCCCCACGCGCTGGTCACCGACCCGGAGCAGGTGGCCGCCCGGGCCGTCCGGATGGCCACCGAGCGCACCGTGATCGCGGTCGACGGCAGTGTGATCGCCTGCCAGGTCGCCTCGATCTGCCTACACGGCGACAGCCCCGGTGCGGTCGCCGCGGCGACGCTGGTACGCACCGCGCTGATCGACGCCGGGGTCACCCCGAAGCCGTTCGCCTGACCTGGCGACCCGGCCGGTCTCGTGGCCGCGTCCCGTAGGCGTCCTACCGGAACCCGGTCGCCGTCGCCCGTCGCGGGGTCAGACGTCCAGGCCGCGCAGCACCAGCGGCACCCGCGCCGCGCCGCCCTTGACCACCCGCACCGGTACGCCCCAGTCCTGCCGGGTCAGGTGGCAGGCGGCGTGTTCGACGTCCACGTCGCAGGTGGCCGCCTGAGCGGTCACCTGAAGCACACCCTGCGCCACCGCGCCGTTCACCACCAACCGGCGGGACAGCTCGGTGCTCGTCCCGGCCCCATCCAGCAGCAGGTCCGGCGGGGACGCCGAGACCACCAGCCGGGTCGACGGGCCGTACGTGTCGTCCAGCTTCTGCCCCGGCGCGGGCGTGAAGACCACATCGAGGACCACCTCGCCGGCTGCCACGTCGGTCGGCCGGCGTTCCAGCCGGTGCCGGGGACCGTCCACGGTGTTCGCCCCGGCTGCGGAGAGCGCCCCCGGAGCCAGCCGGGTCACCCGGTGTGCGGCCGACTCGACCACCAGGACGCCGCCGTCGGCGGTCAACACCAGGTCGCTCGGTTCGGCCAACCCGTCGGCCACCGTGGTGACCTGGTCGGTGGCCGGGTCGAAGCGGCGCACCGCGCCGTTGTAGGTGTCCGCGATCAACACCGAATCGTCCGGCAGCGCGAGCACCCCGAGCGGGTGCTGCAGCAGCGCCCGGCCCGCCGGACCGTCGACGTGGCCGAAGTCGAACAGCCCCTGCCCGACGGCCGTGCCCATCACCCCGTTCTGCACGTACCGCACCGCGCTGGTCTCGCTGTCGGCGATCCACAGTCGGCTGCCGTCGGCCGAGACCGACAGCCCGGAGGGCTGCGCCAGCCACGCCTCGGTCAGCGGACCGTCGCGCAGCGCCTCCACGGTGGTGCCGGCGTACATGCCGGCGGTGCGCTTCACCGGATCGAACCACCAGAGCTGGTGGATCCCGGCCATCGCGACCACCACCCGGTCGTCGTACCAGGCCAGATCCCACGGGGAGGACAGGTCGACGGAGAGCGCGTCGTGGGCGTGGTCGTCGACCGTGCCGCGCCACTGCCGGCCGGTGCCGGCGACCGTCACCACCTCACCGGTCGCCAGCTTGACGCCGCGCAGCAGGTGGTTGACGGTGTCCGCGACGAGCAGGTCGTACCCGGCGATCTCGGCGGTGTGCGCCGGGAGCAGGCAGAGCCCCTGCGGTTCGGTGAAGGACGCGGTGTCGGCCGGCCCGTCGGCGCAGCCCCGGGCGCCGGAGCCGATTCGCCGCAGCAACTGCTCGCCGTCGGGGGCCAGCTCCACCAGGGAGTGCCGGGCCGAGTCGGAGACCAGCAGGTTGCCGCCGTCGAGCACCACCGCCTTGCCGGGGAACCGCAGCGTCGTATCCGGCTCCGCCGGCGGCACGTACGGGCCGTTGCCGCGGCGCAGGGTGCCTTTCGCCTCATGGGTGGCGATCAGGTCGTCGACCAGCCGCGCCAGCCCTTCGGCGTGCCCCTCGCCGGCCATGGTGGCCACCACGTACCCCTCCGGGTCGACCACCGCGAGGGTCGGCCAGGCCTTCGCCGCGTACTGCTGCCACATGTCCAGCTCGGGGTCGTCCAGCACGGGGTGGTGCACCCCGTACCGCTCGACGGCGGCGGCCAGCGCGTCCGGATCCTTCTCGTGCTCGAACTTCGGCGAGTGCACGCCGATCACGACGAGCACGTCGGCGTACTTCTCCTCCAGCGGGCGCAGCTCGTCGAGCACGTGCAGGCAGTTGATGCAGCAGAAGGTCCAGAAATCGAGGATCGTTATCCGTCCCCGCAGGTCGGCCAGCTGGAGGGACTTCCCGCCGGTGTTCAGCCAGGCCCGGCCGCGCAGTTCTGGAGCCCGTACTCGTGCGCTCATGACCCCATCGTGCCGCATCAGTGGTTCCCCGTCGTCGCGACCGGGCGGACGGAGCGGCGTACGCGACACCGCAATCGCGCCGAGGAACGGCTAGCCCGCGCCGCCCTCGTTGCGCTCGCGTCGCCGCGAGGCGTACTCACGGACCTCAGCCGCGTCCCAGATGTGCCCGACGGTCAGCGTGTCGATCGGGGCTGGGAAGTCTGGCCGGCGAAATCCGACACAAGGTGTCAGGATTTGGCTGGAGTATGGGTTCACCGGCCGGCGCCGGTCGCGGACATCGACCGGACCTGTCGACAAGTAAGGACGTTGATGCACGAGACGCCAGACGAGCTCAGCGAGCTGCAGGCCCTCCTCGAAGCCTCCCTCTCCCGTGCCACCTCACACCTGCGTTCGATCGTTTCCGAGAACACTCTGACCGCAGGACAACTCACCCAGATCCTGACCGGCATGTGCACACTCGCCCTGTCCACTGTGACGGCGAAGGGCGAGCCGCGAATCAGCGGCGTGGACGGGCACTTTTTGCACGGAAAGTGGCACTTTGGGACGGCGCATAGCGCCGCCAAGGCCCGCCACCTCGCCGTCCGACCCGCCGCCAGCGTCGCGCACATGCGCGGCGAGGATCTGGGCGTGTTCACGCACGGGACGGTGGAGATCCTCAACCCTCGCGACGGCGAGTCAGCCCCCGACTGGCCGGACCTGCGCGCCTACTTCAAGGAGTTCTACGGCGACGACCTCTTCGACTGGGACAACGACGTGCTCTACTACCGGCTGCATCCACACTGGATGACCGTGTACGCCCCCGATATCGCGAAGCTCACCCCGGTGTCCCAGTCCTGACTTCTCCCGGAACGGCCGGCAGGGCCACGGATCCATGGCCCTGCCGGCCGTCGCGTCGGGTCAGCGGGTTGGGTCAGGAGGCCTTCTTGAGGCAGAGCACCGGGTTCGCGTCGTTGCCCTTCAGCACCACGTGCGGCTGGGTCGGGTCGGTGCACTTGTCCTTGCTGTCGACCCGCGACACGACGGTGAACGCGTCCGGTTCGCCGCAGTTCGCCGCCGTCGCACCGTTGCCCGACTGTTTCACGCAGGAGCCGACCGCCGGGTTGAAGCCGGCCGGCTTGGCGTCGTCGCCACCAATCTTGCCGAGCAGCATGAGCAGGCCCAGCGGTATCGCCAGGATCAGCACCGCCGCGATCAGCACGATGGCCAGTACCCGGCCGTTGCGGACCTTCGGCGCCGGCTGCTCCGCCTTCGGCTCGGCTTCCGGCTTGAAGGCGTCGAAGCGGCCCTGATCCGACTCCGGGTCCTGCGGCCAACCACCCGCGCCGGACTGCCCGCCGGTGCCGGGCTGGCTGGCCGGCGGGAAGGGCTGCTGTCCCGCCGGCGGAAACTGCTGGCCGGACGGCGGGAAGGGCTGCTGTCCCGCCGGTGCGAAATGCTGGTCGGCGGGCGGGAACGGCTGCTGCCCGGCCTGGGGGAACTGCTGGGTCGCCGGGGCGAACGGCGACGGGGCACCCCCGTGCGCCGGATCGTGCGCGGGGTGGCCGTACCCGGGCACAGGACCTCCGGCAGCCGGGCCGGACGGGGTGCCGAACGGATCGGCCGGACGCTCACCCGGGCCGTGCGGCCGGGTGCCGTTCATCGGCCGGTTGTTGCTGGTCGGATCCGAGAATGCCGGGATGGCACCCGGGAACGCCGGTGGCGCTGCCGGGGAGGTGGGCGGAGCCGACGAGGGCGCCTCGCCACCGAAGGCGTACGGGCCGCCCGGCCGCTCCGGCTCGTCGAAGTGCGACTGGCCGTCGAAGCGCGTCCGGTCCTGGTCGTCGAAGCGCGGCTCGGGCGCGGGCTGGTGGCCGCCGGGCTCCTCCGCCGGTGTGTCAGTGTGCTCCGGGCGGGTCGGCCGGCCGTACACCCTCGGTTGCGGCGCGGCGCCGCCGGTCGCAGGCAGAGCCTGGTCGGCCGGGGGCACCACCCGGCTGGCCATCGGCACCGAGGCGCTGGCCGACGCCCGGCCGACGGCACCGCCGTCCGCGCCGTCAGTGCCGGGTGCGGTGGCCCGCCCGGCCCCGTCGGCCTCCGGAGAGGTGCGCGGGGCGGGCACCACCGGACCGGCCGGTGACTGCGGCGGGTCCGCTGCCCAGCCACCGGAGGAGCCCTCCCGTCCCGGCAGCCCGAAGGACGGCTGCTCGGCAGGGCCGCCGAACGGGGTCGGCGGCGCGTAGTCGGCGGGCGGCGCGGCGGCCAGGCTCGCCCCGGGAATCCGCTGCTCCTGCGGGGGCAGCGGCACCTTGTTCGCCGGCGAGATGCCGGGCGCGGGGCCCGGTTGGTAGCTCGGAGTCGCGTCGGTTCGCTTCGGCTCCCAGGCGTCCTCGGTCGGCTGCGGCGCGGCCTGCGACTCGGTGTGGCCCCACGCCTCGCCTGCCGACCACGGCTCGGCATCCGGTACGACCGGACGGTCGGTGCCCCAACTGTCCGGAGCGGCCACCGAGGCGGTCGCCCGGGCCGGCTGTTCCGGTGGCGTCCACCCGCCGGGCTCCGGCCGGTCGTCCGGCTGCGGCACGGACGCGGCACCCCAGGAGCTGGTACGGGCCGGCTCGTCCGCCGTGGGCAGGTCGTGCTGGCGTTGTTCGTGCTGGCGTTGGTCGTGCTGGCCGGGGGCGGCACCCCAGTTGGTGGTCGGCTGCTGTGCCTCGCCCGCGTCCCAGCGGGCCGGAGCCGACTCCGCACCCGGTGACCAGGGTTGCGGCGTGGACTCGGCCTGCTGTGGCGCGCTGTTCCAGGTGTTGTCGCCCTGGTCCGGTTGGGCTCCGGCGTGCCAACCGCCGGAGCGGGCCGGCTCGCCCTCGCCGCCCCAACCGTTGCCGGCCGGCGGGTCGGCCTGCGGCACCGGGGCCGCGCCTCGGACGCTGTTGTCGGCCTGGGCCCAGGCGGGAACATCCGGCTCCGGCTGCGCCGGTACGGGCACCGAAGCCCGGCCGGTGCTCCGGGGAGCCTCCTCGGCAGTGGACGGTCCGCCCTGCTGCGGCCCGGCGTCCCAGGTCGTGGAGCTGGTGGCGTCGTTCTGCTGCGGCCCGGCGTGCCAGGCGGGAGCGGCGTTGCCCTGCTGCGGGGGGTTCCAGGTGGGAGCGGCGTCGTTCTGCGGCGCAGGGTTCCAGGCGGGAGCGGTGTCGTTCTGCTGGGGCGCGGGGTTCCAGGCGGGGGAGCCG
>NZ_SMJY01000264.1:0-6857 GCF_004348355.1 Micromonospora sp. KC721
ATCCACTCCGGGCTGCGGTCGACCAGCGACGCTCCCATCCCGCTGAACATCATGATCATGTACTTCATCGGTAGCTCCTTCTCGTCGCGTGCCCGGTCGCTCGGCGTCGGCTCTCGGTCGGAGCCGCACCCTGCATCTCGACATCCCCGGCCAAGATTTTCCTTCGGGGCTGTCACGACCGGCAGGGTGCCTGCGTAGAGGCGTCCTGGAAACGAGAGTTTGCGGGACGGTCTGGTCGGCGGTTGCGACCGCCGACGTTTCCGCGTACCCGGCCGCGGTGCTCGGCACGCTACTCGTGCCGAGCAAGCGCCCGTGCTGGTCGATCGCCGCCGCCACGTGCACGTCGGCGTGGGTGTCCACGCCTACGGGCGGGCCCGCTGGTCGAGGCCACTACGGCAGGAGCCAAGCGATGAGGATGAGAGCGGTGATGACGATCGCAGGCAGAACGACGTAGATCACGAAGACCAGCCAGGGAAGCAGTCGGAACGCCCTGCCCATGGGGCTCTCCGGCGGCGTGTAAGGAACAGGGGGCTGGAGGCCCACCCTCTCCCAGACCAAGCCGGCCGCGTCCGTGAACTGGACCCTTGCCTGCCCGATGCTTGCCGCATCTGCCGGCAGTTCGTAGTCCACCGCCACGGTTTTCTCCACCACGGTGAAGCGCCGGGCCCCGCGTGCAAGCACCGTTACTTCCGAGTCTCGGCGGCGGCCCGGCCAGAGGTGAGTCTTCTTCCACATGACATCAATGCGAACGTCGAAGATCGGCGCGGCGCTGTGATTGGTGAGCGTTACCGACGCCGGATTCGATGGGCCGTAGGTCCTGATGCCCTCAGTTTCGGCGACGTCTTTGAAGGTCAGGACGGGAATCACTAGGCGGGCCTGAGCAGATTCGCTGGCCCGCTTCTCTTCCCGACGGACCCGGATTTCGTGACGAAGCAGCAGGCCGGTGACGACGACGGCGAGGGTCGACATCACCAGCCCGGCCAAGCTTCCCCATGCCTGCATCCAGTCGGTGATTTTCGGAGCCTCGGCAGCTAGCACCGGGTCAGGGTATGGCGGACCGTCTATCCGCTGTCAGCCTTACGGCGAGCGTCAGGGCTGCCACCTGGTTACACGAGCCTGCCAGTCGGGCGGCCCTCTACCGGCTGGGCGAGTCGAGGCTTGCCTCCACGGCTTTCACCGCAGGCACCTGCCCGGCTGCGTCGCTGCCGGTCTTCGCCGCCGTCACTGCATCTCGGGTCGAGACGGGAAACGCCCGAGCAGCCACTACCGCCGGTTCGCTGCTGGTCGCGGTGCTCTCCGCCGGCGGGTCAACTCGGGCCAGGATTCCCTCACGGTCGGCTGGCTGATCGCCACCCACCCCTGCCGGCTCGACGTCTGCCAGAGCCTCCGGGCCGAACGGCTCGGTGTGGGCCGCCTGTTCGTTGGCGGTCTCCTGGCTGCGGTCCCTACGCACCGTGCCGAGGTCGACTCGCCCGTCGAGCTGGTCCTGCACCACCCGGCACGCAAACGCCCCTGGGGTCCGGGCCCGATCCACGAAGCTGGGCACGCCGCGCAGGAGCTGCTGCACGTCGTGGCCAGCTTGCTGAGCCTGGTCCAGCGTGTACGCCAACGCACCCCACGCCTCGCATCCGAGCACCCTGTCGGCCCGCTGCCCAGACGGCCACGCCTTGCGTACCTCAGCGGCCATCCGCTCCTGCCTGTCCCGCACCGCTTCGGCGGACATCGCCGGCCGACTCGACCGCTCCGTGGCCTCGCGCACCGCCCGATCGACGGCGTCGGACAGCACCTCAATGTCGTCCGGCTCCCGCGCCGGCTCGTGCTTCTCGGACGTCCCCGCCCTCTTGGCAAGCTGGTCGACGACCACCTGCCGAGCCTGCTGCGCCCGGGGATCAACGTGCTGCCACGTCGACGCGGCCCGCCACACCCGAGCGATGTCCTCCGTCCCTGCGGTGCGCCACCACCCCGGCCGCATCGCCGGCCGCCACACCGCCGCGTCGGCCTGCTGTGCCGCGCGAGCCTGCGCGCGGATCCGCCGGGCCTGTTCCTCGCTGACCCGCTCGGCCCGTCGCAGCTGCGCGATGCGGACGTCGATGAGCACCTGGGCCAGTTGGCCGGCGGCCTGGATCGCGGCGGTCATCGCCGCGGTAGCCCGCTGGTGAATCTCGGCCATCTCGTTGTCGGCCACTACCTCTCCCGTCTGATTCACCGCTGCGTCTGCTGATCCACCGCCGGGTCAACGCGGACCCGGGCCCGCGTCGCATCCGGCTCCTCCTGCCCGACGCGCGGGCCTGGAACGTCTCGCTCGACGTGCACCGAGCCCTGCGCGAGCAGCGGCATCAGGTGCGCCGCCGCCCTGGCCGCCGCGCCTGCCGCGTGTGCCTGCTGCTCGGCCGCGCGTAGCTCGGCCAGCGCCACCACCACCCGGGCCGCCTGCACGACCACGGCGAGCAGCACCGCCGCCGCCTCACCGCCGTCGCGGGCGGGTCCAGTGACCATCAACGCGTCGGCGACCCGGCCCAGCTCCGCTGCGAGCGTCGACGCCGCCGGCGCCGACGCGTGACGCGGTGGCGCCGCCGCGCGGGCCAGCGCGTCAGCCGCCCGCGTCACCGGACCCCGCCCCGACGGCTCGGTGGCCGCCGCGACCCGGGCCAGTAGGTCGGCGCTGGCGCGCGCCACCGCCGGCCACTGCGGCGAGCCGGGCGCGACGGCGGCAAGCCGGGCGCTGATCGCCTCCAGGGCGGCGGTCGACGATCGCCACACCGCCATCCGGTCCTCACCGCGCAGCGTCGGCGATTCCGCAGAATCCGCCGCCTTCCACTGCCCGGCCGACGGCGGCTGCGCGTCAGGCCACCGCTTACGAACCTGGGTCAGGCTCAGGTCGCCGTCCAGGCTGCGCCCGGCAAACCAACGCGGCGCTCCGGCACCGGCGGGCCGTAGCGCCACGGCGTACCCGACCACCTGGTCCCGGTCCGTCGCCGCAGTGCGAGCACCAACCAGTAAGCCCGCGCCCTTCATCCGCGCCACCCGCTCGCTCTCGCTGCTGGCGCCGGCGAGCGCCGCCCGGACCTGGCGGCGCAGCAGCTCCCGGTCCGGCGCCTGGCCGCTGCGGCGGGCCCGATCAACCTCGGGACGGGTCAGCTCCGGCCGGCGGGTCACGCCGGCCCGGCCCGGTGTCCACTTGCCCAGTCCGAACTCGTCCTCGATGAGGTCGGCGACCTGTTGGCTGCGCCGCTTGTCCTGCCGCAGCCACACCGGCGCACCATCCTCGGTAGCGAGGGTGACGACCAGGTGCACGTGATCGTTGCCCTTCGCCGACAGCCCGTGGCGCACCGCGACCCACCGACACCCGGCCCGCTCGGCATCGCCGGTGAAGCCCATCTCGGCCACGAACCGGGCCGCGATGCGACCCCACGTCGCGTCGTCGAGCTGCCCCTCCTGAGCCGGCAGGCTCAGCGAGCACTGCCACACGTACTGCGCGACGCCGCGCTCACCGGCGGCGATCTGCGGCGCTTCCAGTCGGGCCGCCAGCTCGTCCAGCGACCACCGCTCACCATCGCGCTCGTGCCGCTCCGGGGCGAGCAGGGCCACGTCGTCGTATCCGGCGACCAGGTGCGGGTTGACGTGCTCCTCAGCTTTCCCCGGGCCCCACAGGTACTCCAGCAGGCCCCGAACCCGGGCGCCGTAGGTGACCTTCGGAATCATCGGCGGCCTGTCTGGGCTGCGGCGATCGCGGTAACGAGGTCGTCGACGCGCGCCGCGACCCGCGCCAGGTACGCCGCCGTCGCGGCCAGGTCCCCGGCCGGCTCCCCGGTGGAATGCAACCGCGCCACCGCCTGATTGAGGTTGTGCGCCGCGCCCCGCACCTGCCGGTGCACGCCCATCAACTCGACCAGCAGCGGACCCGTCTCCGCAGCCCCATCCGGGCCGGCCGGGGCGGGCACGAGCGGCGCCGATCCGGCTTCCGCCAAGTACGCCGAGGTGGCCATCCGGGCCGCCGCCGCGTTCGCCTCGACCGCCGTCATCTCCGCCTCGGACAACCGCACGGTCACCCGATGCACGCGCGGATCATCGTCGTTGTGGGCACGCCGCCGGCGCTCGCTGGCACCGAAGCGAACCACACCGACCTGCGGCGGATCAGCCACGTCGACCACCCTCCCGGCTGGCCATCGCCGCCCTGATCTGCCCGGCCGCCGCGCGGCCTGTCTGACCAAAAGTCAAACTTTTACTCCAACTTGCTCCGTCAGGTGGAGCCTGGGCGTCCACTACCGGGAGGCCGCTCGTGTCCCGTCCGGACGAAGGTGGCACCGTCCGGCTGTAGTTGGCACCGGAGTAAAACTGTCCGGGTTGACTTGGCACACCACCGTAGGTGCACTGCTTCAGCCGGTTGTCTCGGGTAGATCTCGATGGTGTCTGATCGGACCGGTGAGCAGGATGCCGGTAGACAGGACGAGTGCGGCCGTCATGATCCACATGGTGGGTCGCAGGCCGAGAAGAGTGCCAAGCAGGCCGCCGAGAAGAGCGCCCAACGGAATGGTGCCGTAGTTGATGAGGTGCATGCCGGTGACAACTCGGCCGAGGAGATGGCGCGGTGTGTAGGTCTGGCGGAAACTGTCTTTGATGATGTTGCCGGCGACGATTCCGGTACCGACTGCCATGCCTCCGAGCACGACCAGGGTGAGGCGCGGGCCGGGCCCCGCGAGAGGGATCAGTAGCGCGAACGGGGCCGCACCGAGTTGGCAGAGCAGCATGCCGCGAGCCGTGCCGAAGCGCCGGGCCACCGTGGTGGCAACCAGTGCACCGAGGACACCACCTCAGCTCATGACAGCGATGATGACGCCGACCGTGCCAGCCTCGACGCCGTTCTCTCGCACCAGGAAGACGATGAGGATCGACTGGTAACCGATGAGCGCAAGATTCGCGGCGGCGCCGAAGGCGGCCATGGTGCGCAGGTAAGGATCATGCGCCAGGAACCGCAGACCGCCGGTGATCTCCTTCAGTAGTGGTTGGTGCGGGGTCTGGGCGGACCGGCGTGGTTCGCGGTGGCGCATGATCAGCAGGCAGACGGTGGAGACCAGGAAAGTGGCTGCGTCGGCGAGTAGCCCGAAGACGGCGCCGAACAGTTGAGCGATGAGGCCGCCCGCGCCGGGTCCGGTGACGTGGGCAACCGCCTCGCTGCCGTGCAGCTTGGCGTTGCCCTCAGCCAGCTGATCGGTGCTGAGTAGCGACGGCAGGTAGACCTGGTAGGCGGTCTCGAAGAACACCGCCGCCGCGCCGGTCAACAGCGCCACCGTGAGCAGGTGTCCGATGGTGAGTGCGTCGAGCCAGGCAGCTACCGGCACACTGATGAACAAAAGCAGTGCCGCCACGTTGCAGGTGATCATCACAGGGCGTCGCCGGAGCCGGTCGACCCAGACACCAACCGGCAGTCCGATCAGCAGCCACGGCAGCCAGACGGCGGCTTGCAGCAGGGCGATTTGCAGCGTGGAGGCGTTCAGGGTGCCGAGGGCCACCAGCGGCAGGGCAACCGCGGTGATGGCGCTGCCGAACCTGCTGGTCGTCTGGCCCAGCCAGAACAGTCGGAAGTCGCGGTGTCGCAGCAGAGTGCCCCGTCGCGTCGCTGCGAGGGTCGGCGGGGTCATGGCTTGCCCGGAACACCGTAGGCGAATACGAAGACGGGTCGGCGGCCGGCGGCGTCCGGTGTTTGCTGGCGCCGCCATCGCTCGAGCAGCTCGTTGATCTCTTCCCCGACCTCGCGTAGTTCTTCCGGGGTCAAGTGCAGCCATTGGTCCATCGCGAAGGTGCAATCGCGCCAGTGCGTTTTGTCTTCGTCGCCTGCGGCGAACCAGCCCCGAACCTGTTGCACATGGTGATCCAGGTTGAGGGACTCGGCCGCGTCGGCTACCGCAGCCGTGGCGGGGTCGTCGCGGAAGTCGGCTGATGACCAGCGCAGGCCCCGCGTGACGAGTCGCCACCATCGTTCACGTCGGTCTCGGGCCAACTCGGGAGCTTCCTCGATGAGGCCGCAGTCACCGAGTACGTGCAGGTGGTGGCTCACGTTACCGATCGCCTGGCCGGTGATGGTCGCCAGCGAACTGGCCGTTGATGGCCCGTGGACCTTCAGAGCGTCCATCAACCGCCGTCGCAGCGGGTGAGCCATCGCGGCGAGCACCCGAGAGTCGGTGATCTGGCGTACTTCATCCGCAGTCATGCTGCCAGCATCACATACACAAGAGGTGTCGTTCAAGGACTCTTGTGCATGTGGTGTGTCCGGCTGTGCGTGCTTTATCGGCGGAAGTTCGAGTCGATGCGGATGCGAGTTGATGTGGGCCCTTCGGTACGGTGCCGGGGTGCTGCGCGCGGTGTCGGGCCTGGGTGGGCCGCTGACGGCTGAGTTCGAGGTCGGATTCATGGGCGCCGAACAGGCAGAGGTCAGGATGTCCTTGATCGACGCTGCGGAGGTGCAGTTTGAGCTTGTCAAGCCGGTACGCGGGTTCCCCTCGTACAAGCGGCAGCGGAACTTCCCCGGCCTGTGGTGGTCGTCGACGACCGGCGGTCACGTCGGGTATGAGTCGTGGTTGGAGCGCGACCACCTGATGCTGCTCGACTTCGACCTGGCGGTGGTTGGGATCGCCTCGCAGCCGTTCTGGCTGTTCTGGGATGACGCGGCTTCCGGCCGGCGCCGCTCGCACGCGCCGGACTACTTCGCGCGGCTAGCCGACGGGAAGGGCTTACGACCTTGTGCACAGTAGAGCCGGTCGGTGTGGCGGCTTGACCCTGACATGGACGGCCGCGCAGATGTCTTGATTGTGTCGATCAAAGCCATCCGCGCGGCCTTCGCTCATTGTGCCTTCACCGGC
>NZ_SMJY01000265.1:0-6760 GCF_004348355.1 Micromonospora sp. KC721
CCCCCCACACCGCCGACCGGTGGCGGCCCCTGCGACATCTACGCCTCGGGCGGCACCCCCTGCGTCGCCGCGCACAGCACCGTACGGGCGCTCTTCAGCGCCTACAACGGCAACCTCTACCAGGTTCGCCGCTCGTCCGACAACACGACCCGGAACATCGGCGTCCTGGCCGCGGGCGGCTCCGCCAACGCGGCGGCCCAGGATACGTTCTGTGCCGGCACCACCTGCGTCATCACCGTGGTCTTCGACCAGTCCGGCAGAGGAAACGACCTGTGGTACCAGGGGTCGAGCGTGGTCCCCGGCTCCACCCAGAGCCGTCCGGCGATCGCGACCTCCGAATCGCTGACCGTCGGCGGCAACAAGGCCTACTCCCTCTACATCAACCCCGGTAACAGCTACTGGCGGGACGGCCACCTGACCGGTGTGCCGACCGGCAGTGCGCCCGAGGGCATGTACATGGTGACCAGCGGCACCCACGTCAACAACGGCTGCTGCTTCGACTACGGCAACAGCGAGACGACCCGATCGGCCGACGCCGCCGGAGCGATGGACGCCATCAACTTCAGCACCCAGTGCTGGTTCGGCGGATGCTCCGGTACCGGACCCTGGGTCCAGGCCGACCTGGAATGGGGGCTCTACTCCGGCGGCAGCCAGACCTGGAACCCCAACCAGCGCTCCTTCACCAGCAAGTTCGTCACGGCGACCCTGAAGAACAACGGGACGTCCCGCTTCGCCATCAAGGGCAGCAACGCCCAGTCCGGCAGCCTCTACACGCTCTATGACGGAGCTCTTCCTCCCGGGTACAGCCCGATGAAGAAGCAGGGCGCGATCATCCTCGGCAGCGGCGGGGACTGCTGCAAACCGGGCGGCGGCGCCAACCTCAGCGCCGGCACCTTCTACGAAGGGGCGATGGTCGCGGGCTATCCGTCCGACGCGACCGAGAACGCGGTGCAGGCCAACATCGTCGCGGCCGGCTACCGCTGAACCCACGCCGGACACCACCTCCACCTCCAGAGAACGGAGCAACACATGCCACAGGGCACCCATCGGCACCGATGGCGTCTACTGGTCGCCATCGCCACCACAGCCGTACTGGCCAGCGCCGGTGTCGCCGGCTTCCGCCTGGCGTCCGCGGCGGCGGACGCCGTCCCCCTGGCGGCGACGGCCGGATGCGGCAAGGCCCCGGGCCTGAACAGTGGCACGCACACGATCCAGAGCGGCGGCAAGTCTCGTAGCTTCATCCTGCGAGTTCCCGCCAGCTACAACAACAGCAACCCGTACCGGTTGATCTTCGCGTTCCACTGGCGGGGCGGCACCATGAACGACGTCGCCACTGGCGGGAGCAGCGGAAGCGCCTGGGCCTACTACGGAATGCAGGAACAGTCGAACAACAGTGCGATCCTCGTCGCGCCGCAGGGCCTCGGCAACGGCTGGCCCAACTCCGGCGGCGAAGACATCACGTTCGTCGACGACATGGTCCGATTGATCGACAACGCGCTCTGTGTCGACACGGCGCAGCGCTTCGCCATGGGTTTCAGCTACGGGGGAGGCATGAGCTACGCCATCGCGTGCGCTCGGGCCAACGTCTTCCGAGCGGTCGCCGTCTACGCCGGCGCGCAGCTGAGCGGGTGCAGCGGCGGCAACCAGCCGATCGCGTACTTCGGGATCCACGGCATCTCGGACAACGTTCTCAACATCTCTCAGGGGCGTTCGCTGCGTGACAGATTCGTGCGCAACAACGGCTGTGCCGCCCAGAACCCGCGCGAACCGTCACCGGGCAGCAGGACGCACATCACTACCGCCTACTCGTGCCGGGCGGGATACCCGGTGCAGTGGGCCGCGTTCGACGGAGGCCACGGGCCAGGCCCGGTGGACGGCTGCTCCGGCTGTGAGGACGGCGTCCGGACCTGGACCAAGGCAGAGGTGTGGCGGTTCTTCGCGCAGTTCCAGGGCACGAACCCGACGCCGAACCCGACCACCCCGACGCCGGACCCGACCACCCCGACGCCGGGCCCGAACGGTAACCGGCTGCGCGGTGAGGCCTCCGGTCGCTGCCTGGACATCAGCGGGGCTTCCTCCGCCAACGGCGCACAGGCACAGATCTGGGACTGCCACACCGGCGCGAACCAGCAGTTCACCCAGAACGCAGCCACCCTGCAGACCATGGGCAAATGCCTGGACGTCGCATCCAACGCCCCCGCCGGCACCCGGGTGCAGATCTGGGACTGCCACGGCGGCGCCAACCAGCAGTGGAACCACAACAGCAACGGCACGATCAGCAACACCCAGACCGGCCTGTGCCTGGACGTCAACAGCGGCGGCACCGCCAACGGCACCGCGGTCATCGTCTGGAACTGCCACGGCGGCACCAACCAACGCTGGACACGAGCGTAACGGTGGCCGGATGAGGGCGGTTTCCCGCGGTGCCCGCCGGGCCGCCCTCACGTCAGCCCGCAAACCCCGACGACCGGCCCGCGGCATTGCCGCGGGCCGGTCCGCTTTCGGTCACCGCCGCCAATGACCAACGACAGATCGCCGCGTGCGCTCGGCTCGACCGGGATCACAGCGCTCGACCCGCCTACGCCGCCCGCTACACTCCTGGCCACCAGGGCTGGGCTTCCTGGCCGGCCTGCTGGATCAACTGGGCCAGGCGGGCGCTCGCCACGGGCCCGAGTTGGTCGGCGGGACCGGCCTTGACCTTCGACGCGAGCAAGCGCGCCCAGGCACCAGAGTGAGCCTTGTCGAATGCGGCAATCTCATCTGGGGTGGCGTCCACGGTAAGAAAGCCCCATCGTCCAACGTCGACCAGGTTGCCCACCTGCCGGTGGAGTGCCGCCCGCCGGGCACGCAGATCCAGGTCGTCGGGGTAGGCGGCAGTCAGGCTCGCCAGGCGCTGCATCGCGGGGCGGTAGTGCCCGAGATGCAACTCGGGGGGGACGATCTCCTTGAAGAGGATCAGCTGTTCACGGGCTTTGCCGATGAGTGGACGTGGTGGTCGTTGCTCAGACGGTGTTCGCAAGCGGCGAAGGGTTGAGCCTGGCGAAGCCTTCCTGCCGCTGGTAGGGGAAGTACGGGTAAGGCGCGGTGCGGGTGCTGGCAGTGTCGAGCCGGGCTGCCTGTTCGGGTGTGAGTGACCAGCCGACAGCGTCGATGTTCTGCCGCAGTTGTGCCTCGTTTCGGGCGCCGATGATGACGGTGGCTACCGTGGGCCGTCGCAGTAGCCAGTTGACCGCGATTTGTGGCACTGCCCGGCCGGTCTCGCGGGACAGGTCTTGGAGGACGTCTACGACGCGGAACAGGTGCTCGTCGTCGACCGGCGGGCCGTAGGCGGCGGTGGCGTGCAGTCGGCTCGTGGGGGGTGGCGGTGTGTCGCGGCTGATTTTGCCGGTGAGTCGTCCCCAGCCCAGTGGGCTCCACACCACGGCTCCGACGCCTTGGTCGAGTCCCAATGGCAGCAGTTCCCACTCGTAGTCCCGACCAACGAGCGAGTAGTAGACCTGGTGTGCCACGTACCGGGGGCGGTGGTCCCGGTCGGCTGCGGCGAGGGACTTCATGAGCTGCCAGCCGGCGAAGTTGGAGACGCCGAGATAGCGGATCTTCCCGTCTCGTACCAGGTCGTCCAGTGTCGCTAGGACCTCTTCGACGGGTGTTGCGGCGTCGAAGGCATGCAGCTGAAACAGGTCGATGTGGTCGGTACCGAGTCGGCGAAGAGCCGCCTCGACTGATCGGATGAGTCGCGCGCGTGAGGTTCCCGCGTCGTTGGGTCCGTCGCCGGTCGGCAGGCCACTCTTGGTCGAGATCATGACGGCGTCGCGTCGGCCTTTGATCGCCTGTCCCAGCACCTCCTCAGACGCGCCGTCGGAGTACACGTCTGCTGTGTCGAACATGCTTATCCCGGCGTCCAGACAGATGTCCACGAGGCGTCTTGCCTCGCGCGCGTCCGTGTTGCCCCAGGCGCCGAAGAGCGGTCCGGCACCGCCGAAGGTGCCGGCGCCGAAGCTGAGGACGGGCACGGTGAGCCCGGAGGCCCCAAGTCGTCGGTACTCCACGATGACAACCTTTCGTTAAGGGAACCACGGTTCCGTTAATGCATCAGCTACGCTAGCAGCCATCAGCAGTTAAGGGAACTGGAGACCCGTTATGGTCGTCGGTGTGACCCGACCCGGAGGACGGACCGCCCGGGTCCGCGCCGCCGTGCTACGAGCTGCCGGTGACGCACTCGTCGAGCACGGCTTCGACCGCCTCGACCTCACCGACGTGGCGCGCCGCGCCGAGGTGGGCAAGACAACGGTCTACCGCCGCTGGGGTACGGCCGCCGGCCTCGTCGCCGACCTACTGACGGACATGGCCGAGCAGTCACTGCCGCGGACCGACACCGGATCACTGATCGAGGATCTGCGCGCCAATGCCCGGCTCGTGCAGCGCACCCTGGTCGACCCGCGTCAGGGTGCGCTGTTCCGGGCGGTCATCGTCGCCGCGACCTGCGACCCCCGTGCCGCCGAGGCTCTCCATCGCTTCTACGCCGTCCGGATCGCCGAGTGGGTCCCCTGCGTGGAGCAGGCTGTGCGGCGGGGGGAACTGCCTTCGGGCACGGACCCGGCCGAGGTGATCCGCGCCGTCTCCGCACCGCTCTACTACCGCCTGCTCGTCAGCGGAGATCCTATCGACAGGGCCACGGCAGACCGGGCCGCCGAGGCGGCAGCGGCAGCCGCCCACGCCGGCGTCTACACGCCCACGAGCAGTCCCAACTGACGACGGCGCCCATCCGGATCTGCCCACGAGTGGTGCGCGGGTAGCGAGCTACAGCCCAGTAGCCAGCGCATCTGGGGCCAGGGCGCTGCAGTCGCGTGGGCTCGCACCGTCCTCGCTACTCACATGATGCCTGTGGTGGCGTCGCACCTGCGGCTTTGAGCAGCGCTTCCGTCTCGGAGTGGCCGCCTCGGACGGCCCATTCGAGGGGCGACAGTCCGCTGCCGCGGTCTTCGCGGAGGGTCGGATCTGCGCCCTGTTCGAGGAGTTCGCGGACGGCATCGTCGTGTCCCCACGCTGCCGCTCCCGTCAAGGGTGTCCCTTCCTCGCCGCGCCCACTCTCGACATTCGGGTCTGCGCCGGCATCCAAGAGGATCCGCACCGCCGCACGCCCGTTGTGCACCGCGGCCAGGTAGAGGGGCGTGGTGCCGTCACGGTCTGCCGCATTCGGGTCTGCCCCGGCACGCAACAGCGCAAGCACGGTCGGGAGATCGTCACGCAGCAGCGACTCCATCAGGCGGGCGGTGAGCTTCTTGCGCTGTCGGACGTTCACCAACATCAGAATAGACAGTCCGGGCTCTTCACGAGCATTCCAACGGCACGGCTCCCGGGCGTCCGCTCATGCCACAGACCGCGCGCTACTCAGCGTCACGACAACCGGATCAAGCCCGTTCCAGATCAGTGTGCGGTCGAGCGGTTCGTGGCGGCGGGCTTGGGTCGAGCGTCCCTCGGCCACGTTGGTGCCTGGCATCCGTACTTCGCGGTGCGCGACGGTGATCCAGGCTCCGCGCCGCCGGCGGCAGTAGTTGAGCTCCCGTCGGCGACGCGGCGCGTGCTTCTCTCGGTGAAGGGCGGTGCGCGTGGCCCACCTCGTGTCAACGGCGTGAACACGACCGGAAAGTAGCCGCCCCTGATGCGTACGGGCTCGCGGTGCTCAGGCATGTCTACCGAGCCGGCTCGGCCTGGTCAGCCGACTCGGCCTGCCCGCCGCAGAACACTTCGTTGACGAGCCTCTGCGTTGCCTTCTGGAACGCCTCGGCCAGGGACATTGCGGCGTCGTCAACATAGTTCAGCGCGGCGGTCAGGATCCTACTGCCGTCGAGCGTGCTGTACATCAGTGCCGCGTGGCCGGCGAAGCCGCCGTTGTGGGTGATGATGCTGCCGCCGTTCTCGCCGGCGTCCTGCACGAAAACCCCCAGGCCATAGCCGGCCTTGGGATGCGGCTTGCACATCTCGGCCAGCAGCGGGGCCGGGAGGAGCTTGCCGCCGGTCAGTGCCGAGATGAACGTGTGGAGGTCCTGGGTGGTCGAGATCATGTCACCACCGCTGGAGATCCAGGCGGGGTTCTGGCGGGTGACGTCGACGGTCTTCTGCTGGCCGGTGTCCTCGTACCGGTAGTAGGCGTGGGCGTGCGGCTCGGGGATCTCCGGCGAGGCGTCCGGCAGCACAGTGTCCGACAGGCCGAGCGGGCCCAGAATCAGCCGCTGCATCTCCTCGGCGAGCGGCCGGCCGGTGACCTTCTCGATCAGCAGCCTGGCCAGCACGTAGTTGGTGTTCGAGTAGCTCCAGTCCGTCCCCGGCTCGAACCGCGCCGGCTTGGACAACGCCAGCCGCACAAGGTCCTCCGGCCGGTAGGCCGTGAACCGGCTGTCGACCCATTCATCGCTCAACGGGGTACTCGGCGCGGGAATCCCCGGCACGAACCTTCCGTCGTCGTAGTACTCGCCCGTGAAGTTGAACACCCCGCTGGTGTGCTGCAACAGCATCCGCACCGTGATGCGCTCGTCCAGCCCGAACTCGGGCAGGTAGTCCGCTGCCGGGTGGTCCAGCCCGATCTTGCCCTCGGCCACCAGTTGCAGCATCAGGGTCGCGGTGAAGGTCTTGCGACCTTGTGCGCAGTAGTTGATGGGTTGAGTCTGCGTGTTTCACCAGGTCAGACCGGCCGACTTGTCGGAAACGAGGCTGGCGATGGCGGCGATGGTTTCGGGCAGCAACTCGCGGCGGCCGGTGA
>NZ_SMJY01000266.1:0-6754 GCF_004348355.1 Micromonospora sp. KC721
GGCCCGCTCAGCTCCGGTCTGGCAAGAGACTAGCCGCAATCGCCCGCCGAAGATGTCCGGCGGGTGTACCAGGGGTGTCGCGGCGGGGCGGCCGTTATCCGGAGACCGACCCGTCGCGCTGCCGGGGCACCGCCGCGTCGGTGGCCAGCGCTGCGGCGACAGCTTCCACCAGGGTGTCGAGATACGTGTCGGGCAGTGGGGTCCGGGCGATGGCCAGCCGCCAGTAGAGCGGGCCGGCGATCAGGTCCACCGCAGCGTCGAGGTCGGTGCCGGCGGGCAGTTCCCCCCGGTCCACCGCCCGGGCGATCAGCCGCCCGCCGATCTCCTGCTGTTGGGCGCGCAGCACCCGTTGCAGGGTTTCGTCGATGGTCGGGTTGCGGGCCGCCTCGGCCAGTAGGTCCGGGATGATCTGCGAGGCGAGCGGGTGGCTCAACGCGTGCGCCACCACCTGGAACAGCAGGGCGAGGTCGCCGCGGAGGGTGCCGGTGTCCAGGGCGGGCAGCTTCTTGCCGGCGGCGGCGGCCACGGTTTCCAGAACGAGGTCGAGCTTGGAGTTCCACCGGCGGTAGATCGCTGTCTTGCCGACCCCGGCGCGGCGGGCCACCGCCTCGATGGAGAGCCGGCCGTAGCCGACCGCGGCGAGTTCGTGCATCAGGGCCCGCCGGATGGCCTTGGTGATGTCGCCGCGAAGCACTGCGGCACCGGCCGGCGCACGCCTCTTCTCGCTGGTCATCTGGGGTTCTCCGGAGCTGTCACGCAGGCCAGATTAGCGCAACGACGCAACGGTTGCGTCGCGACGTGTTTTCCACTAGCGTCCACCCCGCGACGAGGCGGCCCTCCCCATCCAGCTCCCACTAAGATTCCATCGTCGCGCGCATCCCTTTGGCACGAAAGATCGGAGCGCCCTTTCATGGCCGACACCGCGCTGGTGGACCCCGCAACGGGTCTGACCCAGGCGCAGCTGGCCGCCCGGCACGGACTACGGGTCGCCGGTGAGCGTCCCTCCCTGGCCGAATACAGCCGCCGGCTGTGGGCCTACCGGCACTTCATCGCCGCGTACGCCAACGCCAAGCTCGTCGCCTCGTACAGCAACGCGAAGCTGGGTCAGATCTGGCAGGTGCTGACCCCGCTGACCAACGCCGCCGTCTACTACCTGATCTTCGGCGTGGTGCTGGCACAGAAGGAGATCCCGAACTTCATCGCGTACCTGACCACCGGGCTGTTCATCTTCAACTTCACCCAGAGCGCGGTCCTGGCCGGCACCCAGTCGATCAGCAGCAACCTGGGGCTGATCCGGGCGCTGCACTTCCCCCGCGCCAGCCTGCCGGTGGCCGCCACGCTCACCCAGTTCCAGCAGTTGCTGGCCTCGATGGTCGTGCTGGTCGGGATCGTGCTGGTGACCGGCGAGCCGATCACGCCGGAGTGGCTGCTGATGGTGCCGGCGCTGCTGTTGCAGGCGGTGTTCAACGCCGGGATCGTGCTGGTGGTGGCCCGGATGGGGTCCAAGTCCAGCGACCTCAAGCAGCTGATGCCGTTCATCATGCGCACCTGGATGTACGGCTCCGGGGTGCTGTACAGCGTCTCGCTGTTCAACCGGCTACCGGAGTGGGCGAGCACGCTCATCCAGTACAACCCCATGCTGGTCTACATCGAGCTGGCCCGGCACGCGCTGCTGGAACAGGCTCCGCTGCTCAACGAGTCGCTGACCCGGCTCTGGCTGGTCGCGGCGGGCTGGGCGGTGGTGGCCGGCATCGGTGGCTTCGTCTACTTCTGGCGCGGCGAACAGGAGTACGGCCGTGGTTGAGCACCTCGAAGCGTCCAACGACGTCACCATCACCCTCCCCCGGGTCGGCGAGCGCATCCCCACCGTGGTGGTGGACGACGCGCACGTGATCTACCGGGTGCACAAGGGCGCCGGCGGCGGCACCACCCCGGTGGCCGCACTGCGCCGGTTGGTCAAGCGCACCTCCGCACCGAACATCCAGGAGGTGCACGCGGTGAAGGGGGTCACCTTCACCGCGTACCGGGGCGAGGCGATCGGGCTGATCGGCAGCAACGGTTCCGGTAAGTCGACCATCCTGCGGGCCATCGCCGGCCTGCTGCCGGTCAACCGGGGCGCGGTCTACACGCAGGGCCAGCCCTCCCTGCTCGGTGTGAACGCCGCCCTGCTCAACGACCTGTCCGGGGAGCGGAACGTCACGCTCGGCTGCCTGGCCATGGGCATGCCCCCGGACGATGTCGCCCGGATGACCCCGGAGATCATCGAGTTCTCCGGGATCAACGAGCGGGGCGACTTCGCCAGCCTGCCGATGCGGACGTACTCCTCCGGCATGGCGGCCCGGCTGCGCTTCTCCATCGCGGCGGCGAAGAAGCACGACGTGCTGCTGATCGACGAGGCGCTCGCCACCGGCGACAAGGGCTTCCGCAAGCGCAGCGAACAGCGGGTCCGCGAGCTGCGGGAAGGCGCCGGCACGGTGTTCCTGGTCAGCCACCAGCTTTCCTCGGTGCGGGACACCTGCGAACGGACGATCTGGCTGGAGTCGGGGCTCATCCGGATGGACGGGCCCACCGACGAGGTCATCCGGGCATACGAGGCATTCTCCAACAAAAAGTAGAATCTATCCCACGACACCGCGCCGGAGACCGCGTCGCCCCGTTGGGGCGGCGCGGTCCGCGCGTTAAGGTTCAACCCGTCGCCGCTCGGGCGCCATCTTTCGTTCAGCTCCCCCTGAGAGTGAGGATCGGCAATGACGCAGGACCACACCACTGGCCCGGACGCCGCACCGGAGACCCCGGCGCCGTGGCGGCCCTCGCGGACGGTGGCGGTGGTACTGGCCGGCGGCACCGGGACCCGGCTCGGCCTGGGCATCCCCAAGCAACTGTTGAAGATCGCCGGTAAGCCGATCATCGAGCACACCCTGGCCGTCTTCGAGGCCGCGCCGGAGATCGACGAGATCATCGTGCTGATGGCCACCGGCCACGTGGAGCAGGCCCAGCAGATCGTCGACAAGGCCGGCTTCCGGAAGGTCAGCAAGGTGATCGAGGGTGGCGACACCCGCAACGCGACCACCCGGATCGCGCTGGACGCGGTGGGCGAGGGCGATGTCAACATCCTCTTCCACGACGCCGTCCGGCCACTGGTCAGCGCCCGGATCGTCCGCGAGTGCGTCAACGCGCTCTGGACGTACTCCGCCGTCGACGTGGCGATCCCGTCCGCCGACACGATCATCCAGGTCGACGAGAACGACTGCATCACCGACATCCCGGTCCGCGCCACCCTGCGTCGCGGCCAGACCCCGCAGGCGTTCCGGTCCGGGACGATCCGTGAGGCGTACCGGCGGGCCGAGGGCGACCCGCACTTCGCGGCCACCGACGACTGCGGCGTGGTGCTGCGCTACCTGCCCGGTACCCCGATCAAGGTGATCGACGGCTCGGACGAGAACATCAAGGTCACCCACCCGGTCGACGTGCACCTGGCCGACAAGCTCTTCCAGCTCGCCGCCGCCCAGGCCCCCCGGCTGACCGACCACCGCAGCTACACCGAGGAGTTGACCGGCCGTACGGTCGTCATCTTCGGCGGCAGCTACGGCATCGGCCACGACCTGGCCGAACTGGCCCGCCGGTACGGCGCCCAGGTCTTCCCGTTCAGCCGTTCCAGCACCGGCACGCACGTCGAGCGCGCCGAGGACGTGACGGCCGCACTCAAGACGGCCTTCGAGGCCACCGGCCGGATCGACCACGTGGTGGTCACCGCCGGGATCCTGGAGAAGGGCGCCCTGGCCGACCTGGACGAGGAGACCATGGACCGGGTGCTCCAGGTCAACTTCGTCGGTCCGGTCATCGTGGCCCGGCAGTCCCTGCCGTACCTCCAGCAGACCAAGGGCCAGCTGCTGCTCTACACCTCCAGCTCCTACACCCGCGGGCGGGCCCAGTACGCGCTCTACTCATCCACCAAGGCGGCCCTGGTCAATCTCACCCAGGCGCTGTCCGACGAGTGGGCGGAGTTCGGCGTCCGGGTCAACTGCATCAACCCGGAGCGCACCGCCACCCCGATGCGCACCAAGGCGTTCGGCGAGGAGCCCGAGCACACCCTGCTCGCCGCCGAGACGGTGGCCCGGTCGTCGCTGGACGTGCTGATCTCCGACCTCACCGGCCAGGTGATCGACGTCCGCCGGGCGCCCGGTGAGCCGGCCGCCGTGCCGGCCCAGCCGACCGCCGTCGACGCCGACCGGCTCGCCAGCGCCGGCTGACCCACGTATCTGCGAGGCGGGCGATCGACATGCGTGGTGAACTGGTCAGAAAGCTGATCGCGCGGTGCCTGACCACCGGCCTGGCCGTGGTGGCGTTCCTGGTGGTGACGCTCACCGGCGCCACCGGGTGGGGTCTGGCGCTGGCGGTGGCCGCGCTGGTCGCCGCCGCGGCGGAACGCCGGGTCCGTCCGAACGCGGACATCACCGCCGAGACGGTGCTGCTCGCCGCCGGGATCCTGGTCGGGTACGCGCGCCGGCTCGACGCCGGCTTCGACCTGGTGCTGGCGCTGACCGGGCTGGTGCTGCTCGGGCTGGTGCTGCTGGTCGGTCCCCTGCGCGACGCCGGCAATTTGGAGCTGCGGGCGGCGAACCTGCCGGTGCGCACCTGGACGCCGGTGCTGACCGCCCGACTCGACGGCGCGCTGCTGGTCCTGCTCGCGGTGATCGCGGTCGCCGCCGCCCCACCCCTACCCGCCGTGGTCGCGCTGGTCGCCGTCCTGCTGGTGGCCGGCGCGTGCGCGGTGGTCGGCCTCGACCTGGCCCGGCGACGGTTCCGGCCGAATGCCGGCGGCCGGCCGGTGACCCGGGCGTTGCGCGCGCACCAGCCGGAGTTCCTGCTCTACTTCTCGGCCCCGCCCGGCTCGGAGTACCAGGTCACCATGTGGCTACCCTATCTGGAGCGGTTGGGCCGCCCGTTCCTGGTGCTGCTGCGGGAGCCGGAGTTCCTGCCCACCATCGCCGCGGCCACCTCCGCCCCGGTGGTCTACTGCCCGACCCTGCACGCCATGGACGAGGCGCTGGTGCCGAGCCTGCGGGTGGCGTTCTACGTCAACCACGGCGCGAAGAACAGCCACTGCGTCCGGTTCACCCAGCTCACCCACGTCCAGCTGCACCACGGCGACAGCGACAAGGCTCCCAGCGCCAACCCGGTCTCGGCGATCTTCGACCGGATCTTCGTGGCCGGGCCGGCCGCCATCGAGCGGTACGCCCGCGCCGGGGTGGAGATCCCCGCCGAGAAGTTCGTCGTGGTCGGCCGCCCCCAGGTCGAGTCGATCGAGGTACGCCCCGAAC
This sequence comes from Micromonospora sp. KC721, assembly GCF_004348355.1. Taxonomy (NCBI): domain Bacteria; kingdom Bacillati; phylum Actinomycetota; class Actinomycetes; order Micromonosporales; family Micromonosporaceae; genus Micromonospora; species Micromonospora sp. KC721. Next base: position 5,322 of record NZ_SMJY01000266.1, read on the forward strand.
CGGCCCTCGGCCTGGCCAACCCGACCGTGCTGTACACGCCGACCTGGACGGGGCACCACGCCGACGCCAACTACTGCTCCCTGCCGGTTGCCGAGACGCTGCTGCGCCGGCTGCTCGACCGGGGCGCCACGGTGATCCTGCGGGCGCACCCGTACACCACGCAGAACCCGGCGTCGGCGCGGCACCTCGCCCGGCTGACGGAGCTGCTTGCCGCCGACCGGGCCCGCACCGGGCGGGCGCACCTGTGGGGTGCGGCGGCCGGCCGCGAGCTGACCCTGACCGACTGCGTCAACCGGGCCGACGCGCTGGTCTCCGACGTCTCCGGGGTGATCTCCGACTTCCTCTACTCGGGCAAGCCGTACGCGGTGACCGACATGGGGGTCGACGGCGATCGGTTCGTGGCCCGGTTTCCCCTGGCCGCCTCGGGTTACGTGCTGCGGCGCGACATGTCCAACGTCGACGACGTGCTGACCCGACTGTTGGACACCGATCCGCTGGCCCCGGCCCGGTGGGCGACCCGCCGCCACTACCTCGGCGACTTCCCGGCCGCCTCGTACGCCGAGGGCTTCCTCGCGGCGGCCCGGCGCGAGCTGGACCCGGGCTGGGCGCCACCAGCACCGCGCGCCGCGGACGCCTCGCCGCTGTCCCCCACCGCTTGACCGTTCGCCGCCAGGCCGCGCAGGGTCACCACCGGCACGCCAGTGGCGGGCTGTGCCATCGCCGGAGCAGCCGCCGCGATTCCGCCGTGCGGTCGAACGCGCGCGGGCACCGGCCCCGAGGGACCGGTGCCCGTGGCGTACGCGGCGGGATCAGGCGGAGTAGCCGCGGGTGGCGATCCAGTTCGCCAGGTCGACCGTGGTGATCCAGTACTCCGGCAGGTTCGGGTCGGCCGAGTCGGCGATCCGGACCAGCCGACCGCTGTCCCGGTACCCGATCACGGCGATGTAGTGGCCGCCCGGGAAGGAGTGCCAGCCGCCGTCGGTGTCGGTGGCGTCACCGGCCACGTTGGCGACGACTCCCCGCCGGGCGGTGATCGCCGTGACCACGTCGGCCCGGAGTTGGGCGACCTGCGCCGCGTTCGGGGTGCCCGGGAACATCCGGGTCCGGTACGGGTCGCCCTTGACGAACTGGTTGAGCACCCGGGTGGTGTCCAGGGCCGAGTTCGTGCCCATCTCGGTGGTGCCCAGCGGCCCGGCCACTGCGTCCTGGCTCCGGTCGACGCCGGCGGCGCTGAGCGCGTGGCGCACCGCTGCGGGACCGCAGTAGTAGTAGGTGATCTGGGCCTGGTAGTCGTAGTCGAGGACCTTCGACGCGGGGGGCTTGGGAGCCGCCGTGCGGGTCAGGTCGGGGTCGGCCGTGCGGCGGGGAGTGGCCGAGGGCCGGGCGGTGGCCGGCGGGCTGGGGCTCGCCGAGGGCGACGGGCTGGCGACGGC
>NZ_SMJY01000267.1:0-6671 GCF_004348355.1 Micromonospora sp. KC721
GCACCCGCCCGCCCCGCCTTGACCTGGCACTCCATTGCGCGAACGGGAGCCGGCGAAGGACAACGGCATCGACGTCGGGGAAAGGTGATGCCGTGCCACCGGTTTGGAATTTCGGGCGGTCGGGAACTTAGCGGTCACGACAGGAACCACACAGACCGTGTGACTTGATTATCAAGAGGAGGGCGACCGTGGAGTTCACTGTTTGGGGCATCATCACCGCGCTCGTTGTTGGTCTCATCGTCGGCGCTCTGGGCCGCCTGGTCGTGCCGGGCCGCCAGGACATGCCGATGTGGATGCACATGCTGATCGGTGTCGGCGCCGCCCTGCTGGGTACGGTGCTGGCCCGGGCCATGGGCATCGCCACCGCGACCGCCGGCATCGACTGGGGAGAGTTGCTGGTGCAGGTCGTGCTGGCCGCCATCGCCGTGGCCCTGGTGGCCGGCGTGGGTCGCCGCCGCAGCGTCACGCACCGGTAATCACCGCACCGCACGTCGAACGGGCGTCCGACCTTCTGGTCGGGCGCCCGTTCCGGCTTCCCTGCCGGAGCACGTCGCCCACGCGCCGCCCCCAACGCGCCGCCGCACGACGGCCCACGCGTCGCCCGCGTGCCGGCCTGACGGGAACGGACGCCAGAGCGGGCCGGTGTCCTCGATCCCGCCGGTCGCCTAGGCTGTCCGCCATGACGGGCAGGGTGGCGACGGTGAACCTGGGCGTGGTGACCGAGGCGGCGTGGGCAGGTGACCCGAGCGGTCGCAGCGGGATCGACAAGCGACCGGCCGGCGGGCCGGTGCCGGTGCGCTTCACCGGGGTCGTCGGCGACTTCATCGGCGAGCGGGCCCACCACGGCGGCCCCGACCAGGCGGTCTACGCGTACGCGGCGGAGGACGCCGAGTGGTGGTCGGCGGAGTTGGGCCGGCAGATCCCGCCCGGCGCGTTCGGCGAGAACCTCACCACCTGGGCGGTGGACGTGACCGGCGCGGTGATCGGCGAGCGGTGGGTGATCGGTTCGACCGTGCTCCAGGTGACGAAGCCGCGGACCCCGTGCACGACCTTCGCCGGCTACTGGGGCGTACCGGACCTGATCCGACGCTTCACCGAGCGGGCGGTGCCCGGGGCGTACCTGCGGGTGCTCCAGGAGGGTGAGATCGGCGCCGGGGATCCGGTGGAGGTGGTGGACCGGCCCGCGCACGGGGTCACCATCGGGGAGGTGTTCCGGGCGATGAGCCTCCAGCCCGAGCTGCTGCCCCGGCTGCTCGACGCCACCGACCTGCCCGAACCGATGTTGGAGAAGATCCGCCGTCGGGTGACCGGCGCCGGCCGGTAGGCGAACCTGCCGGGGCGGTTGGTGGTCGGTCAGCGTTCGGCGAAGACCTCCGCCAGCACCTGTCCGTCGGTCGGGCGGCCGTCGGCCACCTTGTCCCAGGTGCCGTCCTCGGCGGTCCACTCCAACTCCCCGAAGCGAACTCGCTTCACCCCGTGGTCCGGGGCGTGCGAGACCAGCCAGTGGGCGTAGCGCCAGCCGGCACGCGGATCGGTGACCGGGACGGTGAGGCCGGTCAGTTCGGCCGCCGGGGCCATGCCCGCCAGGCCCCAGTCCAGCGTGAGACCTCGGGTGAGCGCCGCGGCGGCGGCCTCGCCACGCATCACCGGCCGGCTGCTCACCGTGCAGGCCACCGCGCCGGTCGCCTCGCCGAGCAGGGCCCGGGTCAGCACCTCCGACTCGTCGGCCCACTTCTGGTACGCCGTCGGGAACGCCGACCGTTGGACGGCCTGGGCGGCGTCGGTGACCCGCATCTTCTCCCACCCGCGCACCTTCTTGAGCGCGGCGTAGAACCGGTTCGCGGCGTACCGCTGGTCCTGGATCTGCTCGGGGGTGCCCCAACCCTGGCTCGGCCGCTGCTGGAACAGGCCGAGCGAGTCCCGGTCGCCGTGCGCGAGGTTGCGCAGCCCGGATTCTTGGTACGCGGTGGCCAGCGCCACCACGACCGCCCGTTCGGGCATCTCCCGCTGCATGCCGATCGCCGCGATCGTCGCGGCGTTGGCCATCTGCTCGGCGTCGAGCTGCACCCTGCCGTCGGCCTGGACGGTGCAGGTGCGGGTGAGGAGGGGGAGTCGGAGACGTTCGCCGAGCTGCTGGATGGCGTAGACCCCGACCAGGGCTACCACCGCGACCACGACACCGGCTGCCACGATTGCCCGATTTCGCACCCGCACCTCCTGTTTCGAGGTTTCCAAGCGTACGGCCCTCCGGAGATGAATCGGGTCAGTCAACCGGCTCACCTTCCCCGGAAAATCAGGAATAAAGCGGGACGGAAGCAGACCTTTCAGGGAGCTAAGCCGTCGCCTCCCGCGCCGGAGTCGGCACCCAGGCCGCGTCCCGCTTCTCGCGGAAGGCGGCCACCCCCTCCCGCCCCTCCGCGGAGAGGAAGAAGGTGGTGGAGACGGCGGACAACGCGGCGATCTCGGTACGCAGGTCGGCGCCGGGCGGCCGGCGCAGCAGTTCCTTCGCCCCGGCGAGCGCCCCCGGCGCCCCCCGGACCAGCGACGCGCCGAACCGCTCGACCGCCGCGTCCAGCCCCGCGGCCGGCACCGCTGCGGTGACCAGGCCGATCTCGGCGGCCCGGCGGCCGTCGAAGGTGTCTCCGGTCAGGTACAGCTCGGCCGCCGCGCGGGGGAGCAGGCGGGGCAGCACGGTGGCGGAGATGACCGCCGGAACCACCCCGATCCGTACCTCGGTGAAGGCGAACGTCGCCTCCTCGGCGCAGACCGCCAGGTCGGCCGCCGCGATCAGGCCCAGCCCGCCGGCCCGCGCCGGCCCGGCCACCTTCGCCAACACCGGCTTCGGGCACTCCCACACCGCCGCCAGCACGTCGCCGAGCATCACCGCGGGCACCGAGCCGCTGGCGTACGCGGCCGCCGTCTCCTTCAGGTCCGCCCCGGAACAGAAGACCGGGCCGGTGTGGTCGAGCACGACGACCCGGACCGTGTCGTCGGCGACCGCCGCGGCGAGGCCGGCCAGCAACTCGGTCATCAACGGGGTGGAGAGCGCGTTGCGGTTGTGCGGGCTGTCCAGGGTGAGGGTGGTCACCCCACCGGCGGTGGCGACCCGCACGAGGCGGTCGGGAGTGGTCATGGCGGGCACACTAGTGGCCATGCCCGGCGTCCTTCCAGAAGGCGAGACCGTCCCCGCCGACGGGTCGCTGCCCGCCGCCGCCCTGCACGCGGTCGGCGCGCGTGGCTTCGGCGTGTACGTCCACGTCCCGTTCTGCGCCAGCCGCTGCGGCTACTGTGACTTCAACACGTACACGGCGGCCGAACTGGGCGGCGGCGCGGACCGCGAGTCGTACGCCGACACGGTCCTCGCCGAACTGGCGCTCGCCGCCCGGGTGCTCGGCGACGCCCGACCACCCCGGGTGGACACCGTCTTCGTCGGCGGTGGCACCCCGACCCTGCTCCCCGCCGACGACCTGGCCCGCATCCTCGACGGCATCGACCGCACCTGGGGACTGGCCGCCGACGCCGAGGTGACCACCGAGGCCAACCCCGAGTCGGTGACCCCCGGGTCGTTGAAGACCCTGCGGGCGGCCGGGTACACCCGGGTCTCGCTCGGCATGCAGTCGGCCGCGCCGGGAGTGCTGGCGGTGCTCGACCGGCGGCACAGCGCCGGCCGGGCCGTCGCCGCCGCCGGGGAGGCCCGGGACGCCGGGTTCGACCACGTCAACCTGGACCTGATCTACGGCACGCCGGGGGAGAGCGCGGCGGACTTCGCCGCCTCGCTGGCACAGGTCGTCGCCGCGGGCGTCGACCACGTCAGCGCGTACGCCCTGATCGTGGAGGACGGCACCCGGCTCGCCGCCCGGATGCGTCGCGGCGAGCTGCCGTACCCCTCCGACGACGTGGCCGCGGACCGGTACCTGGCCGCCGAGGCCGCCCTCGACGCGGCCGGTTTCTCCTGGTACGAGGTGTCCAACTGGGCACGTGACGAGGCGGCCCGGTGCCGGCACAACCTGCTCTACTGGACCGGTGCCGACTGGTGGGGGCTGGGGCCGGGCGCGCACAGCCACGTCGGCGGGGTGCGCTGGTGGAACGTCAGGCACCCCTCGGCGTACGCGAAGCGGCTGGTCGCCGGCGAGTCGCCCGGCCTGGCCCGGGAGATCCTGACCGCTGAGGAGGCACACACGGAGGACGTGATGCTGCGGTTGCGGCTCGCCTCCGGTCTGCCGCTGGCCACCCTGGATCCGACCGGGGCGGCCGGCGCGCGGCGGGCGCTCGCCGATGGCCTGCTCGACCCGGTGCGGTACGCGGCGGGCCAGGCCGTGCTCACCCTGCGTGGCCGGCTGCTCGCCGACGCCGTCGTGCGTGACCTGCTGCCCTGACCGGGCCGACCGGCCGCCTCGGCGGCCGGTCGGGGGATCACTTGATGAAGGTGGCCGACATCGGGTAGCGGTACAGCTGCCCCTCGTTGGCCTTCAGCCCGGCGATGACGCCGAAGATGATGCCGATGATCGTGGCGGCGGCGCCGATGAGGAACCCGAACACGAGGCAGGTGAGGATCCAGCCGACCAGGGCGATGATCGACCAGAGGAGCTGGAAGTTCAGCGCGGCGACCGCGTGGGCGCGGACGGCGGGGGACTGGTTGCCCCGGGCCAGCATCGCGATCAGCGGAGCCACCCAGCCGAACACGCCGCCGCCGATGAACATGCCGGCCGCGCCGCCGAAGTGCGCCACCAGTGCCCAGGTCTTGTCCTCGCCGCTGGGATAGCCCGGGGGCGGGGCGCCGTACGCGCCGCCGGGGTAGCCGGCGCCCTTCGGGTCGTAGCCGCCCGGCGGGGGATAGCCACCCGGCGGGGGATAGCCGCCCGGCGGGGGATAGCCACCGGGCGGCGGGTAGCCACCCGGCGGCGGCGGTTCTCCGCCGGGCGGGGGATAGCCGCCCGCCCCGGGCGCGCCGGACAGTGGTGCGGTGGGCGGCTCGGGGGAGGAGCCGAACGGGGCCGTGGGCTCGTCGGAGCCGCCGGCACCGGTAGGGCGAGGTGGTTCGGTCATGAAGGTCACGGTAGGGGCTGACGGCAAGGGGCACCAGAGTGACACCTCCGCCGAGATCCGGATGACCGCTCCTGGTGGGCCGGTGCGGCCGGCCGGCCGCACCGGTCGTCCGTCGCTGATCATCGCGTCGGCGGGAACGCCGACGTAGACTGGCACTCGGTACAGTCGAGTGCCAGAGCGTTGGGTGCCGGAGCGATGGTCGCCGGCACGGTCGGGTCGCCCGGCCGGTCGGTCGCCCGCCGCGTCGGTCGCCCGCGCGGTCCGGTGTCGTCGGCCCGGCCCCGGACCGCTCCGGACAGACGTGCGTCAGGAGGTGGGGAGATGGGTCTCGACGACCGCAAGCTCGCCGTGCTGCGTGCGATCGTCGAGGACTACGTCGCCACGCAGGAACCGGTCGGCAGCAAGGCCCTGGTCGAGCGGCACCAGCTCGGGGTCTCGCCGGCCACGGTGCGCAACGACATGGCCGTGCTGGAGGAGGAGGGCTACATCCGGCAACCGCACACCAGCGCCGGTCGGGTGCCCACCGACCGCGGCTACCGCCTCTTCGTCGACCGGCTCTCCCGGGTCAAGCCGCTCAGCCCCGCCGAGCGGCGGGCAATCGAACGTTTCCTGGTCGGCGCGGTCGACCTGGACGACGTGGTGCACCGCACGGTCCGGCTGCTGGCCCAGCTCACCCGCCAGGTCGCGGTGGTGCAGTACCCGTCGCTGGCCCGTTCCTCCGTGCGTCACCTGGAGCTGGTGCCGATCTCCACCACCCGGCTGATGCTGGTCATGATCGCCGACACCGGCCGGGTCGAGCAGCGGCTGGTCGAGCTGCCCGCACCGGTCCCGGCCGAGGACGTCACCGACCTGCGCCGGCTGGTCAACGAGAAGCTGGTGGGCAGCCGGCTGTCGGACACCCCGCCGCTGGTCCAGGCCCTCGTCGAGGAGTCGGCGCCGCACCTGCGCGGCGCCATGACCACCCTGTCCACCGTGCTGTTGGAGACGTTGGTCGAGCGGCACGAGGAGCGCCTCGCGCTGGCCGGCACGGCCAACCTGACCCGGGGTGGCCTGCTCGACTTCCAGGGTTCGCTGCGGCCCATCCTGGAGGCGCTGGAGGAGGAGGTTGTCCTCCTCAAGCTCATCGGGGAGGCCGAGCCGAGCACCACCCGGGTGCTGATCGGCGACGAGAACGAGATCGACAACCTGCGCGCCGCCTCGGTGGTCAGCACCGGGTACGGCCCGGGCACGACCATCGTCGGCGGTCTGGGGGTGCTCGGTCCCACCCGGATGGACTACCCCGGCACCATCGCCACGGTGAGGGCCGTGGCACGCTACGTGGGCGAGCTGCTGGCCCAGAACTGACGCAATGCAGGGCCCGGAGCCGGCTCCGGGCGACGACCGGCGCAACGTGAGACGAACATGAGGACACCGAACGCAGTGGCCAGGGACTACTACGGCATTCTCGGCGTGAGCCGGGAAGCCTCCGACGACGAGATCAAGCGCGCCTACCGCAAGTTGGCGCGCCAGTTCCACCCGGACGTGAATCCGGATCCGGAGGCACAGGAGAAGTTCAAGGACATCAACGCCGCGTACGAGGTTCTCTCGGACGACCGTAAGCGGCAGATCGTCGACCTGGGTGGCGA
>NZ_SMJY01000268.1:0-6627 GCF_004348355.1 Micromonospora sp. KC721
GGGGTGGCCAGGGGCGGATCGGGGAGAATGCCCGGATGAACGAGCTCGCGATCACTGTCATCGGCCGGGACCGGCCCGGCATCGTGGCCGACGTCGCCGAGGTGCTCGCCCGGCTCGGCGCGAACCTCACCGACTCGACCATGACCCGGCTGCGGGGTCACTTCGCGATGACCCTGGTCTGCGTCGGCCCGGCCGCCGCCGAGGTGGAGGCCGCCCTGGCGCCGCTGTCCGCCGACGGCCAGCTGTTGGCGACCGTACGGGCGGTCAGCCCCGACGGCGAGACGGCGCCGGCCGGTGAGCCGTACGTGATGGCGGTGCACGGCGCGGACCGGATGGGCATCGTGGCGGCGATGACGCGGGTGCTCGCCGAGGCCGGCGGCAACGTCACGGATCTGAGCACCCGGCTCACCGGGTCGCTCTACGTGGTGGTGGCCGAGGTGGACCTGCCGCCGGGTGTCGCCGACGCGCTGGCCCGCCGGCTCGCGGTGACCGCCGCCAACCTGGGCGTCGAGGTCTCCCTGCGGCCCGCCGACCCGGATCTGCTGTGAGCGAGGAGTGCGCCGGCCTCGGCGACTGGTCTCCCGACGCGTTGGCCCTGCCGGGCGTGGTGCGTCCGGTGGTCACCGCGCCGAACCCGGTGCTGAGCCGTCCGGGTGTCGCGGTGGACCCCGTCGCCGAGGAGACCGTCCAGCTGGCCGCGGACCTGATCGCCACCATGCGCGTGTCGCCCGGCTGTGTGGGGTTGGCCGCCCCGCAGGTCGGGGTGGGCGTCCAGGTGTTCGCGGTGGACGTCACCGGACATCCGAAGGCGGTGACGGTGCACGGCACCTTCGTGCTCTGCAACGCCCGGGTGGTGGAGGCGACCCGGTGGAAGGCGGGCCGGGAGGGCTGCATGTCGGTACCGGATCTGACCGGTGATGTGAAGCGGGCCAGCCGGCTGGTGGTGGAGGGGGAGCTGCCAGGCACCGGCAAGTCGGTCCGGCTGGTCACCGACGGCTTCGAGGCACGTGCCCTACAACACGAGATCGATCACTGCGCGGGACTGCTCTTCCTGGACCGGGTGGCCGGCGCGCACGCCATCTACCAGCGCAAGGTCTATCTCTGACCGGTGCCGGTCCGTCGTGAGTGGAGTGTCGATCCGGTGGAGACGGTGCGGTCCGGCGCGTCGCGACGGCTTCCCGCCCGGGTCGCCGCTACGGTGGGAACATCATGCGTCTGACGGTCGGTCCCCTGCCATCCGCCGTGTACTGGCGGCGTCGTGTCGTCGTACTCGGAGCCGCGCTCCTTTTCCTCGTCGTGGTGCTCTACTCGTGCAACGGGCCGGAGGACGCGGTGAAGAAACCGGGGGCGAATTCCACCCCGTCGTCCCCGCCCGGCTCGCCGTCGGCGACGGCGTCGCCCACCCCGGAGTTCGCGTCCCCGTCGGTCGGCCCGGATGCGGCGGCCCCGGGCGGTCCCGGCGGTGCCTCGGGCGCCTCGGCCGACCCGTCGGTCGCGCCGGTCGGCGGCACTGGCACTGGCAGTGGTTCCGGCCCCGGCCCCGGCGGTGACGAGGGCACCTGCACCGACGCGGAGATCACGGTGACCCCGGTGGCGTTGCCCTCGGTCGTCCAGCCCGGCGCGTTGGTCGACCTGCAACTGTGGGTGAAGAACAAGTCCCAGCGCACCTGCAGCCGCGACGTCGGTGCGGACCGCCAGGAGTTGTTCATCAAGTCCGGCGCGGAGACGGTCTGGTCGTCGGACACCTGCGGCACCGGCAAGGGATCGGACGTGCAGTCGTTCACCCCCGGCTTCGAGCGGTCGTACCAGCTCACCTGGAACGGCCGGGACGCCACCAAGTGCGCCGGCGGGGTGGCGGCCGGTCCGACCCCGTCGCCCGGGGCCTACCAGGTCTTCGCGCGGGTGGGCACGAAGCTGAGCGAGCCGGTGAAGCTCACCATCGCGGCCAACTGACCGGCACCGCTCAGACGTAACGCTCCAGGATGGACGCCTCGGCGAGCCGGGACAATCCCTCCCGCACGCCCCGGGCCCGGGCGTCCCCGACGCCCTCGACGGCCTGCAGGTCCTCCACGGTGGCGCCGAGCAGCCGCTGGAGGCTGCCGAAGTGCAGAACCAGCCGGTCGACGATGGCGACGGGCAGGCGCGGCACCTTGGCCAGCAGCCGGAAACCACGCGGGCTGACCGCCGCGTCCAGGGCGTCGGAGGCGGCCGGGTAGCCGATCGCCTTGGCCACCGCGACCAGGTCGATCAGTTCGGTGGCGCCGAGCAGGTCCAGCTCGACCAGTGCCTCGTCGAGGGTGCGGGACTTGCGGCCGGCGGGGAGGTAGTCGCGGATGACCAGCGTGCGGTCCGCGTCGACGCCGGCCATCAGCTCGTCGAGTTGGAGTGCGAGCAGCCGGCCGTCGGTGCCCAGTTCGACCACGTACCCGGCGATCTCGTCGGCGATCCGGCGGACCATCTCCAGCCGCTGCACCACGGCCACCGCGTCCCGTACGGTGACCAGGTCCTCGATCTCCAGCGCCGAGAGGGTGCCGGAGACCTCGTCCAGGCGCAGCTTGTAGCGTTCCAGGGTGGCCAGGGCCTGGTTGGCGCGGGAGAGGATCGCCGCCGAGTCGTCCAGGACGTGCCGCTGTCCGTTGACGTAGAGGCTGATGATCCGCATCGACTGGCTGACCGAGATGACCGGGTAGCCGGTCTGCCGGGCAACCCGCTCCGCGGTGCGGTGCCGGGTGCCGGACTCCTCGGTGGGAATGGACGGGTCGGGCATCAGGTGCACCGCCGCCCGGACGATCCGGGTGCCGTCGCTGGAGAGCACCACCGCGCCGTCCATCTTGCACAGCTCCCGGACCCGGGTGGCGGAGAACTCGACGTCCAACGGGAAACCGCCGGTGCAGATCTGCTCGACGACCTTGTCGTATCCGAGCACGATCAGCGCGCCGGTCCGGCCGCGAAGGATCCGCTCCAACCCGTCGCGCAGCGCCGTGCCGGGAGCCATCAGGGCCAGGTTGGCCCGCAACGGGTCGCCGGCGCTGCCCGTACCGCCGGTGACGCTCACGCTGATCGGACGGGCAGGTGAGCCCACGCCACCGGTGCGGGCGTGGGGTGTCGCGCCGGCAGGCTTGGTGGTGTCGCGGTCGATCGGCACGCGCACAGTCTACGGACTGCCCTGCGGTGGGTGCTGTCGTGGTTACTGTGATGTGTCACAGCGTCGGGTTCCTCCGGCTTGCCGGACCTGACAAGGGCTGTCCGGAATGGTGGGGCCAGCACTCCGGTGTCGACCACCGTCGGTCACTCGGCGGATGCACGGGCGACAGCCTGGAGCGCGGATCGCACGTCAGTGACCTCGGTCACCCGCATGTTCTCCGGGGTGATGCCGGTGCTGCCGGGCCCGCAGCCGGAGGGCACCAGCGCCATCCGGAAACCGAGCCGGGCCGCTTCGGCCAGCCGCCGGGGCACCGCCCCGACCCGGCGCACCTCGCCGGTCAGCCCGACCTCGCCGATCGCCACCAGGTGGGGCGCGATGGCCAGGTTGAGCCCGCCGGAGGCCACCGCCAGGGCGACGGCCAGGTCGGCGGCCGGCTCGACCACCCGGATGCCGCCGACGGTGGCCGCGAAGACCTCCCGGTCGTGCAGGGTGAGCCGTTCGGTGCGGCGTTGCAGCACCGCGAGCACCATGGCCAGCCGGGCGCCGTCGAGGCCGGAGACGGTACGCCGGGGAGACCCGGCGACCGTCGCGCCGATCAGGGCCTGTACCTCGGTGACCAGGGCCCGCCGCCCCTCCATCGCCACTGTCACACAGGTGCCCGGCACCGGTTCCGAGTAGCGGGTGAGGAAGAGCCCGGACGGGTCGGCGAGGCTGCTGATGCCGCCCTCGTGCATCTCGAAGCACCCGACCTCGTCGGCCGCGCCGAAGCGGTTCTTGACGCCGCGGACCATCCGTAGCGAGGAGTGCTTGTCGCCTTCGAAGTGCAGCACCACGTCGACCAGATGCTCCAGCACCCGGGGGCCGGCGACCTGGCCGTCCTTCGTGACGTGGCCGACCAGCACGGTGGCGATGCCGCGCTCCTTGGCGACCGCGACCAGGGCGGCGGTGACCGCCCGGACCTGGGTGACCCCGCCGGACACCCCCTCGGCGCCGGTGGTGGAGATGGTCTGCACCGAGTCCAGCACCAGCAGGCCCGGCTTGACCGCGTCGAGGTGCCCGAGCACCGCGCCGAGGTCGCTCTCGGCGGCCAGGTAGAGCTGCTCGTGGAGGGTGCCCATCCGCTCGGCGCGTAGCCGGACCTGGCTGACCGACTCCTCACCGCTGACCACCAGCGAGGGGCTGCCGGCACCGGCGGCCCACTGCTGGGCCACGTCGAGCAGCAGCGTGGACTTGCCCACCCCGGGCTCGCCGGCCAGCAGCACCACCGCGCCGGGGACCAGGCCGCCGCCGAGCACCCGGTCGAGCTCGCTGACACCGGTGGGCCGGGCCCGGGCCGGGGCGGCGCTGACCGTGGCGATCGGGCGGGCCGGCTCGGAAGGCACCCGGGAGCTGACCACCTTGCCGGAGACCAGCGGGCCGGTGACGGTGCACTCGACGACCGAGCCCCACTCGCCGCACTCCGGGCAGCGCCCCACCCATTTGGGGGGCTGGTGGCCGCAGGCGTCGCACTCGTAGGCCGGGCGGGGTTCGCGGGCCGCCCGGCGGGAGGTGCCCGCCGCGCCGCCGCGCGCGGGTGTCGATCGGGAGGTGGTCACCCCAGGACGCTAACTCTCTCCTGTGACGAAAACACCGCCGGCGTGGTGGTCACCACGGCGGCGGTGTCGTCGGCGGTCGCGGGCGGCGGATCAGCCGTGACCCGAGCCGCCCTCCTCCTGGCCCTCGTAGCCGCCGTGGCGCTCGATGATCGGCGACGGCGGGGCGGCCGGCGTCAGCGGCACACCGATCGGAGCCGGGGTGCTGATGGTCCTGCCGTTGCCGAAGTCGAAGGTCAGGTTGACCTGCTGGCCGGCGAGCAGCTTCTCGTTCAGGCCGACGAGTTCGAGGTAACGGCCGCCCTGCACGGTCAGCTGGAGGTAGCCCAGGGCCGGGATCTCGAACCGGGCCGGCTCGCCGGCCGGCGCGGACGGGCTCGGCGAGGCGCTCTCCGACGGGCTCGCGGAGGCCGAGCCGGAGGGCGAGGCGCTGCCCGACGGGGAGGCGCTGCCCGACGGGGAGGCGCTGGCGGTGGGCGACGAGCCGGGCGAGGTCGAGGCGGTCGGGCTCGGCGAGCCGGCCGCGCCGGTGAGTACGACATCCCGCGCGCTGTCCGTGGTGACGGTCACCGTGACCGGCTCCCGGGTGTCGTTGTAGACCACCGCGTTGATCGGGGCGTTCTCGCCGGCCCGGTAGCCCTCGACGCCCGGGTACTCCACGTAGAGGCCGCGCACCTTGTAGTCGTTGTCCGGAGTCTGGATGTTGACGCCCTGGATCGACGGCTCCTTGTTGGCGGTCTCGGCCACCTGGCCGGCACCGCAACCGGTGGCCAGCAGGGCGGTCGCCGCCGCCATGCCGGACAGCAGCAGGGCCGCCCGCCGGGAACCCCTGATCGAGCGCGTCACGTCGGTCCTCCTCGTCACGATCCCCACCCGGCCGAACCCCGGGCGCGGGGTGGTCATACCCGCGCAGACCGCGCTCCAGGGTAGTTGGGGCTGATCGACGGCCGCACGCGGACCCGGTTTCGCCACCTGGGCGAGGGCGGTCACACCACCCGGCCGCTGACCACCAGGAGCACCACATCGATGAGGGCCACCACCATCACCGCCCGGAAGGCGGCCACCGGGCGGCGGCCGGCCCGGGCGGCGGCACGTGCCGCGTACCAACCGACGCATGGCACCACCACGGCGGCGGCGACGGCCGACAGGCCCAGCCAGGACGGCGGCCCGGGTGGCCCGGCGACCAGGACGACGGTCGCGGCGAGCAGCAGCCCGGCGGCGGCCAGCCGGCTGCCGGCCGGACCGAGCCGGTGCGGCAGCCCGCGCACCCCGGTGCGGGCGTCGTCGGCGAGGTCCGGCAGCACGTTGGCGAAGTGCGCCCCGGCGCCCAGCAGCGCCGCGGCGGTGACCAGCCAGACCGGTGGGGCGGGCTTCCCGGGCAGCGCCAGCACGACGAAGGCGGGCAGCGACCCGAAGGAGACCGCGTACGGCAGCGGTGAGAACGGTGTCGACTTCAACGGCCGGTTGTAGAGCAGCGCCGAGACCAGGCCGACGGTCGCCCAGAGCGCCGCCGTCGGGTTCGTGGTCAGCGCCAGCAGCGGGGTGCCGACCGCGGCCACGGCGGCGGCCACGGCCACCGTGCGGCGGCTGAGCGCCCCCGCCGCGACCGGTTTGTCGGTACGCCCCACCGCGGCGTCCCGGCCGGCGTCCAGCGCGTCGTTGCTCCAGCCCACCGCGAGCTGGCTGGCCAACACGGTGCCGACCACCGGGGCCAGGCCGGTGGGGCAGTGCCCGACGCCCCAGGCGAGCAGCCCGGCGACCACGGTGACCGCGACCGTCGGTTCCGGATGGCTCGCTCTGACCAGCCCTAACACCGTTGACGACATAAGGGAAGTCTGGTCGTTACCGGGGAGTCGTGCCACGCTCGGTCCATGCGGAACGGTCCGGTGC
>NZ_SMJY01000269.1:0-6574 GCF_004348355.1 Micromonospora sp. KC721
CGGTCGGGTGGGGCGGAAGCGGGACGGCATAGGCTGAGCGGATGGTTGACCGCACCGAACCCGGCCCGACCGCGGCCAGCGTGCAGCGCGCGCTGCGTCGGGCGGCCAGCGGGCGCGCGCTGGACGTCGAGGAGGCGACCGCGCTGCTGGCGGCCCGTGGGCCGGAGCTGGACGAGCTGCTCCGGATTGCCGGGGAGATCCGCGACGCGGGGCTGCGTGACGCCGGCAGGCCGGGCGTGGTGACGTACTCGAAGAAGGTTTTCGTCCCGCTCACCCGGCTCTGTCGGGACCGCTGTCACTACTGCACCTTCGCCACGGTGCCGCACCGGCTACCGGCCGCCTTCCTGGAGCAGGAGGAGGTGCTGGCGATCGCCCGCCAGGGAGCGGCGCTGGGGTGCAAGGAGGCCCTGTTCACCCTCGGTGACCGTCCGGAGCAGCGGTGGCCGGCGGCCCGGCGCTGGTTGGACGAGCGGGGTTACGACTCCACCCTGGACTACCTGCGCGCCTGCGCCGTCGCCGTGCTGGAGGAGACGGGGTTGCTGCCGCACCTCAACCCGGGCGTGCTCAGCTGGTCGGAGCTGCAGCGGCTCAAGCCGGTGGCGCCGAGCATGGGAATGATGCTGGAAACCACCGCGACCCGGCTCTGGTCGGAGCCGGGCGGGCCGCACTTCGGCTCGCCGGACAAGGAGCCTGCCGTCCGGCTGCGAGTGTTGGACGACGCCGGCCGGGTGGGGGTGCCGTTCACCACCGGCATCCTGATCGGCATCGGTGAGACGCCCGCCGAGCGGGTCGACGCGATCTTCGCGATCCGCCGGGCGCACCGGGAGTACGGCCACCTCCAGGAGGTGATCGTGCAGAACTTCCGCGCGAAGCCGGACACCGCGATGCGGGGCATGCCCGACGCCGAGCTGCACGACCTGGCCGTCACCGTGGCGGTGGCCCGGGTGCTGCTCGGCCCGAAGGCCCGGATCCAGGCCCCGCCGAACCTGATCGAGGGGGAGTACGACCTTCTCCTGCGCGCCGGCATCGACGACTGGGGCGGGGTCTCCCCACTGACCCCGGACCACGTCAACCCGGAACGGCCCTGGCCGCATCTCGACGAGTTGGCCCGGCACACCGAGAAGTCCGGCTTCATGCTGCGCGAGCGGCTGACGGTCTATCCGGAGTACGTCCTGGCCGGTGACCCGTGGTTGGATCCGCGGCTGCTGCCGCACGTCAGCGCGCTGGCGGACCCGGAGACCGGCCTCGCCGTGGAGTCCGCCCGTCCGGTCGGGCGGCCCTGGCAGGAACCGGACGAGACGTACGGCGGCCGGACCGACCTGCACACCACCATCGACACCACCGGCCGGAGCGCGGACCGGCGGGGGGACTTCGACAGCGTCTACGGCGACTGGGCGGAGGTGGCCGGCAAGGTGAGCGCGCCGGCGGCGGCCGCGGGCGACGCCGAGGTGCGGGCCGGCCTGCGGCTGGCCGCGGACGACCCGGCGGCGCTGCTCGCGCCGGAGCACGAGGCGAAGGCGCTGGCGCTGTTCGGCGCGGACGGCCCGGCGCTGGACGAGCTGTGCCGGCTCGCCGACGACGTACGCCGGGACACGGTCGGCGACGACGTCACCTACGTGGTCAATCGCAACATCAACTTCAGCAACGTCTGCTACGTGGGCTGCCGGTTCTGCGCCTTCGCCCAGCGGGAGCGGGACGCCGACGCGTACCGGCTCTCGGTGGAGCAGGTCGCCGACCGGGCCGAGGAGGCGTGGGCGGCCGGGGCGAGTGAGGTCTGCCTCCAGGGCGGCATCGACCCGAAGTTTCCGGTGACCGGGTACGCCGACCTGGTTCGGGCGATCAAGGTGCGGGTGCCGGGCATGCACGTGCACGCCTTCTCACCGATGGAGATCGTCACCGCTGCCGCCAAGGCCGGTGTGCCGGTGCGGGAATGGTTGACCGGGTTGCGGGAGGCGGGCCTGGACACCATCCCCGGCACCGCCGCGGAGATCCTCGACGACGACGTGCGCTGGGTGCTCACCAAGGGCAAACTGCCGGCCGCCGCCTGGGTCGACGTGGTCAGCACGGCCCACGAGCTGGGCATCCGGTCCAGTTCGACGATGATGTACGGCCACGTCGACCATCCCGGCCAGTGGTTGGGCCACTTCCGGGTGCTGGCCGGGGTGCAGGACCGCACCGGCGGCTTCACCGAGTTCGTGGCCCTGCCGTTCGTGCACACCAACGCGCCGATCTATCTGGCCGGCATCGCCCGGCCGGGTCCCACCTGGCGGGAGAACCGGGTGGTGCACGCGATGGCACGGCTGCTGCTGCACGGCCGGATCGACAACATCCAGTGCTCGTGGGTGAAACTCGGTGACGCCGGCACGGTCGCGATGCTCCAGGGCGGCTGCAACGACCTCGGTGGCACGCTGATGGAGGAGACGATCTCGCGGATGGCCGGATCCGGTAACGGCTCGGCCCGTACCGAGGAGCAGTTGCGGGCCATCGCGGCGGCCGCGGGCCGGCCGGCGCGCAAGCGGACGACCTCGTACGGTCATCGAACCGGATAGCGTCGAACCTTTCGGACGTGCGAGCCGTACCCATGTCCGCCGGCGGCGGTTGAGGCGAGGGCCGCCGCCGGCGACCTCGCGCTCCACCCCGCGTGCGCCCGCGCGCCGGAGGAAAGGTTCCCCATGACGAGTGCAGTGCGGAAGCGGCGCTGGCCGCGACTGACCCGCCGGCAGACGTTGACCGCTGCGGCGAGCGCCACCCTGGGTGCCGCCGCGCTCACCGTGACCGGTGTCTCGGTCGCCCAGAACGCCCCGTCGGGGGCGGGAAGGAAGGACGAGCCGATCGTCGTGCACCTGCGTGACGCGGCTTCCGGGACGATGGACGTCTTTGTCGGTACCTCCCGGTTCGAGGTGCGTGACAAGGGGTTGGCGGACCAACTGCGCCGCGCCGCCAGGCGCTGACCGACCCCGCACGCCTCCCTTTCCTGCTCCGGCGCCGACTCTCGGCCGTCCGGCCCTCCCGCATGCCCCACTCCGCCCTGATCCCGTAAAGGTGGTCCGCCATGTCCTCCCACCGCGAAGCACCCGAGATAAGCAAGGACCCGGTCGCCGACAGCTCCGACCTGTACGCCTTCGTCACCCCCGACCGGCCCGACTCGGTGACGCTGATCGCCAACTACGTGCCGTTGCAGCTTCCCTCGGGTGGACCGAACTTCTTCGAGTTCGGCGACGACGTCCGGTACGAGATCCACATCGACAACGACGGTGACGGTCACCCCGACGTGACCTACCGTTTCGAGTTCACCACCGAGATCACCAACCCGAACAGCTTCCTCTACAACACCGGCCCGATCGACTCGTTGGACAGCAAGAACCTGAACCGCCGCCAGTTCTACCGGTTGACCCGGATCGCCGACGGCCGGGAGCACGTGTTGGCGCGCAAGCTGCCCTGCCCGCCGTGCAACGTGGGGCCGCTGTCCATCCCGAAGTACAACGATCTGGTCCGGCAGGCGACGTTCAACCTGTCCACCGGCGAGAAGGTCTTCGTCGGGCAGCGCGCGGACGGCTTCTTCGTCGACCTGGGGGCGATCTTCGACCTGGGTACGCTGCGACCGTTCCAGCAGCTCCATGTGGCGGGGAAGAAGGTTTTCAGGGAGCCGGGCGACCCGGTGAACGCCCTCGACCGGATGAACGTGCACAGCATCGCGCTGCAGGTGCCGCTGGGCCGGGTGCGCCGCAAGTCCAACCGGTACGGCCACACCGACCGTGCCTCGATCATCGGGGTGTGGACGACCGCGTCGCGTCAGCAGGTGAAGATCCTCGGCGACAAGGTCGCCAAGGACTCGGCGACCGGCCCGTGGACGCAGGTGTCGCGACTCGGCAACCCGTTGTTCAACGAGGTCATCGTGCCGATGGCGCAGAAGGACCTGTGGAACACGCTGCCCCCATCCGAGGACAAGCGTTTCGCCCGGTTCGTCGAGCAGCCGGAGCTGGCCGCCCTGCTGCCGGTGCTCTACCCGGGCGTCTTCCCGAACCTGGACCGGTTGAACAAGTCGAAGAAGGCGCGGGCGGACCTGGTGGCGATCCTGCTCACTGGCATCCCGTCCGGCCTGATCGACGGTTTCACCAACAACACCGGCGACGTGCAGGCCGACATGCTGCGGTTGAACACCGCGATCAGGCCGAGCGCGCGGCCGAACGCGCTCGGTGTGATCGGCGGTGACCTGGCCGGCTTTCCCAACGGCCGCCGGGTCACCGACGACGTGGTGACGATCGCCCTGCGTGCCATCGCCGGGCTCACCGTGCCGTTGGTGGACAAGAACTTCAAGCCGGACGCCGCGGCGAACGCGGTCACCCCCGGCCTGAGCGCGAAGGACGTCACCGCGCCGTTCCTGCGTAACTTCCCCTTCCTCGGCACGCCGTACGACGGGTTCAACAACCCGCCGGCGTCGCGCTCCTGACCGGACGGAGAGGCCGATGCACGAGCACCACCACCACGACGACCACCACCACCGGTACGGGCCGACGGAGAGCGGGACCGTCATGCTCGATCTCGGGGCGGACACCGGTGCGTTGATCATCTACACCGGACGTGACCAGCACGGCCGGGAGATCGAGGTCAGTCGGGACGACGAGCCCGGCGGGAAGCGGACCCACGTGGCGGTACGCGAGCGGATCGTCCGCGACGGCGTGTTCCACAGTGCCGTCTACCCGGATCTGCGCGCGGGACGCTATACCGTCTGGTGGGACGACGACACGCCGGCCGGAGTGGTCACCGTCACCGGCGGCGCCATCGCGGAGTTCGTCTGGCCGAGCAGCGCTTCACCTGGGGCGCGCTGATCGTCGTACGGTGCCGGAACCGTTGCGCCCCGTCCACAATGTGGACGGGGCGCTCTCGGCTTTTCCGGGCTCGACGAGCGGCTCGTGGCGAACCGCGTTAACCTGTGCCCCACCGAGATTCTGATCTTGGTTGACTGGTCCACCGGAGCTTCCGCCGGCGTGCCCCGGCGGTGTTCACGGTGGCGACGCCACGGCAGAAATCTGGGGCAACTCGCCGGAGAGGGCGTTACTCGTCCGGGGTCTGAATCGATAGGGCAGGTTGCGAGGCCGGGCGACCGAAGTGGCCGTCCGGGGCGGTGTCGGGAGGGCGACTCCATTATCAAGTTTGGCTTGACGGCGCACGCATTACACGCGTGTAATTTGAATGGGGTTGTTCGCGCGGAACGCAACAAATGGGGACCGGACGGACAAGCACGCCTTTCGCGTGGGGGGTTGCAGCGGCGGTGACGCCGGTGCGCGACAAGGAGGCATCTGATGGACGGCCAGCTTGAGGTGGCCGACCTGCTCGGAAACGCGCCGGAGTGGCAGGAGCGGGCGCTGTGCTCGCAGACCGACCCGGAGGCGTTCTTTCCTGAGAAGGGCGGCTCGACCCGTGAGGCGAAGCGGATCTGCTCGCGGTGCGAGGTCAAGACGGAATGTCTCGAGTACGCTCTCGGCCACGACGAGCGGTTCGGGATCTGGGGCGGGCTCTCCGAGCGGGAGCGGCGCAAGCTCAAGCGGCGGGCCGCCTGAGCTGAGGTCGGGCCGGGGCGGTGGGGGCCGCCCGGCTCACGCCCGCAGGGGCTCCGCCCGCCGGTGGCACTCACGCCCGCAGGGGCTTCGCCCCGCCGGCGGCAACGGTCGCGGTCGCGGGGGCGACCCGGCCAGGGGTCAGGCCAGCTCGTCCGGGTCGACCCCGAGCAGGTTCGCCACCTGCTCGATGATGACGTCGTGCACCAGGTCGGCGAGGTCCTCCCGGTCCATCGCCCGGAACTCCAGCGGACGGCGGTAGAGCACGATCCGGGGCGGCACCTCCTGCCGGCCGGGTCGCCCCGGCAGCAGGCGGGCAAGCGGCACCTCACCGTCCTCGAGCACATCCGAGTCGTACACGTTCAGATCCGGCGGGACGTCCTCGACGGCGAACTCGACGCCGGCCAACTCCTTGGCGAAGCGGCGCTCCAGCGTCTCGACGGTGTCGAGCACGAGGTCGTCGAAGACCTCGGCCTTCGTCCGGGCCAGCGGCACGGTCGCCGGGACCAGCCGCCCGCGCAGCCCCCGGCCGTGCCGGTCGCGGTGGGTGCGCCGGCCGGAGCCGGGGCGGCGGTGTTCCGGGCTTGTCATGTGGCAAAGGGTAGCTGCCAGTTCGGCCTGGCCTGCGGCAGCGCCACGTCAGTGGCGCGCCGGGCCGAATTGTGATCACGGTGACGGGCGTGTCGCACCGCGAACCGGTGCGCCGGACCCGGTATTGGGGATACCCTGCCGCCGTGAGGTCACCACGGCGCTGCTCTCGTAACGGCTGCCCCCGGCAAGCGGTCGCCACGCTGACCTATGTCTACAACGAGTCGACAGCCGTGGTGGGCCCACTGGCCGCGTTCGCCGAACCGCACACGTACGACCTGTGCGAGCCGCACGCGCGGAGCCTGACCGCTCCCCGGGGCTGGGACGTGGTCCGGCACGAGGGCGAGTTCGAGCCTCCGCCGCCCACCACCGACGACCTGGTCGCCCTGGCCGAGGCGGTCCGCGAGGCGGCCCGCCCCGTCGCCCCC
>NZ_SMJY01000026.1:0-43487 GCF_004348355.1 Micromonospora sp. KC721
CCCGTGCCCGGCCCGGTCGACGCGCCACTGGAACGGCTCCGCGCCGGCCGCGACTTCGGCCCGAACGTGTACTCCACCATCGACGTGCTCTGGGTGCTCTACGACCGGATCCTGCGGATCACCCCGCAGAGCGTGAACGACCCGGACCGGGACCGTTTCCTGCTCTCCAAGGGACACGCCGTCGCCGGATACTACGCCGTCCTCGCCGCCAAGGGCTTCCTCCCCGACGACTGGCTGGACGACCAGGGCGGACCGGACAGCCCTCTCGGCGACCACCCCGACCGGCTGCTCGTCCCCGGCGTGGAGATCGGCTCCGGTTCCCTCGGCCATGGTCTCGGGCTGGGCGTCGGCACCGCGCTCGGGCTACGGGCCCAGGGGCGCACCACCGGCCGGGTGTACGTGCTGCTCGGCGACGCCGAACTCGACGAGGGCTCCAACCATGAGGCGATCGCGTACGCCGGCGCGACCGGGCTGGCCAACCTGACCGCGATCGTGCTGGACAACCGGTCCGCCAGCCACGGCTGGCCCGGCGGGGCGGCCAGCCGGTTCACCGTCAACGGGTGGACCGCCGCCACCGTCGACGGGCGCGACCACGATGCCCTGCACACCGCCCTCACCGGGCACGACGGACACCGGCCGCACGTGGTCGTCGCGGTCGTCACCGACCGGGGCCGGCCGTGATGCGGGAAGTCTTCGTCGACACCGCCAGCCGGTTCCTGGACGACCCACGAACCACGATCGTGCTGGCCGACATCTCCGCCGCCGCGTTCGCCCCGGCGGCCGCGCGGTACCCGGACCGGGTGCTGAACGTCGGCATCCGGGAACAGTTGATGATCGGGGTGGCCGGCGGGCTCGCGCTGACCGGCCAGCGACCGATCGTGCACAGCTACGCCCCGTTCCTGGTGGAGCGGACGTACGAGCAGATCAAGCTGGACCTCGACCACCAGGGCGTCGGCGCGGTGCTGGTCAGCATCGGGGCGTCGTACGACCGGGCAGCGGCGGGCCGTACCCACCTGTCCCCCGCCGACGTCAGCCTGATCGACACCCTGCACGGCTGGACGGTGCACGTGCCGGGACACCCGGACGAGGTACCCGAGTTGCTGCGGCGTGCGGTGTGTGGGCAGGGCTCGGCGTACCTGCGGCTGTCGACGCAGGTCAACACCCGGGCCTACGCCGGGGACGGGGAGCTGGTGGTGGTCCGCGACGCCGGGGCGGGCGCGGCGCTGCTGGTGGCGGTCGGCCCGGTGCTGGACGCCGCGCTGGCGGCGGTGGCCGACCGACCGGTGACGGTGGCCTACACCCATCGCCCGCGTCCGTTCGACACCGCCGGTCTGCGAGCGTTGGCCGGCACCGAGGTGATCCTGGTGGAGCCCTACCTGGCCGGTACGTCCACCCGGGTCGTGTCCGCGGCGCTGGCCGACCGGCCGCACCGGCTGCTCAGTCTCGGCGTGGGCCGGGCGGAGCTGCGCCGCTACGGCTCGCCCGAGGACCACCAGCGTTGGCACGGGCTGGACCCGGCCGGGTTACGCCGGTCGGTGGACGGGTTCCTGCAGTCAGCGAGCTGAGCCGGCGGGACGGCGGCGGGTGCGCTCCCGGCCGAGAATCCAGAGCGCCTCGACGCCGTCCTTCCAGGTGATCTTCTTGCCCTCCTCGCGACCACGGGCCCGGTAGCTGATCGGCACCTCGTAGGGGCGGATCCGTCGGCGCAGCAGCTTGCCGGTCACCTCCGCCTCCATGCCGAAACCACGGGACCGGATGTCGAGCGACCGGTAGAGCTCCACCGGCATCAGCTTGAAGCAGGTCTCCAGATCGCCGATGTAGGAGTTGAACAGGATGTTGGCGGCCATCGTCACGCCCTTGTTGCCCATCACGTACCAGAAGCTGTAGGCGCTGTGGCTGCCGAAGGTCCGGTTGCCGTAGACCACCGTGGCCCGGCCGTCGAGGACCGGGGCGAGCAGTCGCGGAATGTCCTGCGGGTCGTACTCCAGGTCGGCGTCGAGAATGACCATGTACTCGCCCGAGGCGTTGCCGACCGCCGTCCTGATCGCCGCGCCCTTGCCCGAGTTGCGCTGGTGGGTGATCACCCGCAACCGTGCGTCGTCGGCCCGACCGAGGATCTCACCGGTGCCGTCCCGGCTGCCGTCGTCGACCACCAGCAGCTCGATCTCGCACGGGTAGTCGACCGCCAACGCCTGTTTGAGGGCGTCCGCGATGCGTTCTTCCTCGTTGTAGACCGGCATGAGGATCGAGAGCTTCACGGGGATCGTCTCCACGGTGGGCACAGTGAGTCCGGCATAGCCTAGCCTGGCACAGCAGGCCGGACAGACCCCGCCGCCAGGGCCGTCCGGCAGGCGCCCATTCAGGCGGATGGTGTTTACTTCCGCCCATGTCGGCAGCCGGCTTCCTGGTCGTGGTGGCGTCCGCCGCCGCGTTCGTCGTGCTCATCTCGGTACTGCGTCCCCGCCACGAGGACGTGGTGGGGTCGTTGCGGCTGGCTGTCGTCCGAGCGGCGCTGGTGACCGGCGGCTACGCCGTACTCACCGTGGAGCTGCTCGGCGCGGTGGGCGCGCTGACCACGCCGGCCGTCGCGGTGGCGTGGCTACTGTTCCTGACCGGTGCCGTGCTGGCGCGTCGGCGGACCCGCCGGTCCGCCCGCCGATCCCGCGCGACGGTCGCCGCGGGCCGCAGGGCGCTGGTGGGCGCGGTCGTGTCCGGCGATGCCGGAGGCGTCGCGGCGGAAGGCGCGCCGGCCGGGCCCGCCGGCGATCCGGACGACGCGGGCCGGACGGCGCTGCACGGCGGGGTCGCAGGTGGGGTGGCCGACGTGCGCGACGGCGTCGCGACGGTGATGGCCGGCGCCCGCGCCCGGCTGGCCCACTTCCGGGATACGGCGAGCCGCGGCGAGCGGCTGCTGGCCGGCACGGTCGTCGGGATGGTGCTGGTGGAACTGCTCGTCGCGCTGCTCGCCGAGCCGAACAACTACGACTCGCAGACCTACCACCTGCCGAAGGTGGAGCACTGGGTGGCGCAGGGAAGCCTCGACTTCTGGCCGACCGCGATCCACCGCCAGGTGACCATCCCGCCCGGCGCCGAGTACCTGCTGCTGCACCTGCGCCTGCTCACCGGCGGGGACGCGCTGCACAACCTGGTGCAGTGGGCGGCCGGGATCGGTTGCCTGGTGGCGGCCACCCGAGTGGTGGCCCAGCTCGGCGGCGGACGGCGGGCCCAGCTGCTCACCGCCTTCCTGATCGCCACCACGCCGATGGTGGTACTCCAGGCCACCAGCACCCAGACCGACCTGGTGGCCGCCGCCTGGGCGGCGTGCGCGGGGACGCTGGCCCTGAACGGATTGCACCGACGGGCCGACCGGGCCGAGTTGCTGGCCCTCGGTGCGGCCACCGGGCTGACCGCGCTCACCAAGACCAGCGGGCTGATCGTGGTCGGCCCGCTGCTGGTGCTCTGGGGCGTCGCCCAGCTGCGGCTGGCGTTCCGCACCGCGCGGCCCGGTGTCGGGATGGCCCACACCGTGGCCGGATCCCTGCTGGTGCTGCTGGTCGGGGCGACGCTGGTGGGCCCGTTCCTGGCCCGGGTGACCGCCGAGTTCGGCCACCCGCTCGGACCGCCCCGACTGCGCGAGTCCATCCCGATGGAACGGCACGATCCCGCTGCGATCCTGGTCAACGCGCTGCGGATCGGGCACACCGCGTTCGACACCCCGCTCGGGCCGTTACGCGACGGCACCGCCGGGACAATCATGGAGGGTGCCCGGGCGATCGGCGTCGACCCGCAGGACCGGGACATCACCTTCGGCCGCGAGACCTTCCCGGTGCCCGCCTGGTACCCGGACGAGGACCGGGTGTCCTTCCCGTTGGCCGGCTCGCTGGCGCTGCTCGGGGCGGTGTTCGCGCTGACCCGCCCGGCCCGGATCAGCCCGGAGCGTGCCGGGACGCTGCGCGCGTACGCGACCGTGGTGGTGGTCGCCGTCCTGCTGCACACCTCGATGATCAAGTGGCAGACCTGGGGTAACCGGCTGCTGCTGTATGCGCTGGTGGCGGCGGTGCCGCTGGCCGGGCTCTGGCTCGACGCGCTGTTCCGGCGGCGGCCCGCCGCCCCCGGGCGACGCCCGGTGGCGGTGTCGCTGGCGGTGACCGTGCTGGCCACTTCCGCCCTGGCCGGCGTACTGAGCCTGTCGTACGGCTTCCCCCGCCGGCTGGTCGGTGCCGGCTCGGTTCTCACCACCTCCGAGTGGGACACCCGGTTCCTGCGCCGCCCGCAGTGGACCGACGAGTTCCGCTGGGCCGCCGCGGCGGTGCGGGCCAGTGGGGCGCGGCGGATCGGGCTGGTGCAGCAGAACGACAACTGGGAGTACCCCTGGTGGCTGCTGCTGCGCGACAGTGACGGCCGACCGCCGCAGCTGGTGGCGTTGCAGTCGGTTTTGCCCGACCGGCCTCCGGCCGACCCGGCGTCGGTCGACGCGATCGTCTGCACCGGCAGCGCCACGGCCTGCCGGAAGCTGATCCCGGTGGGCTGGCGGACCGAGTTCCGCGACTACGTCGGCTACGCCGTACCGCCCCACCGCTGACCCACCGCGTCGCCGCGCGGTCGGCCGGACGCGATGTGCGGCATGCGGGGGGTGTCTGTCGGTCCGGAACCCCGGGCTGGCGCAAGCCGAGCCGGTTGCGACAGTCAGCGGGCCGGTACGCGACGCGGACCCGACGCGACGGCGGACGCCGCGGTGACGGTGGCGACGACCCGTTCGGTGGTCGGGCGCAGTCGGGTACGGAAGGCATGGTGGAGCAGGGTGTCGAGGTGCCACACCTGCTTCGGGTGCGGCGTGTGGATGACGAACCGCTCGCGTACGCCGTCGATCGCGGTGGCGGCCAGCATGACCGACTGGTTACGCGGGTCCGGGCTCCAGGTGACGTTGCTCAGCTCGCGCAGTTCGGTGTTGAGGTGCAGGCGGAGTCGGTGCCAGACCCGGGTCTGCTGGGTGACCACCAGACGCCGGTGGGTGAGCAGAAGCAGGTATTCGCCGGTGGCCGCCCGGTCGGGACGGCTGCATCGGGCGACCAGGATGGTGGCGTCGCCCGAGCCCACGCACTGCCGGAAGACCGGCATGTGTCGGCTCACCGTCTGGACCGCCAGCCCCGTCTGCGCGGCGGCCGGCAGGAACGTTCGCGAGAAGACGTCCATGCCCTGACCAACGAGGCGTGAGCGGAGCGTGACGTGGGTCACTGTCGACTTTCTGGAAGTTCCACGTCACCCGTCGCACCGTCGGTGCGACATCCGCCCAGGTCAGCGAAGGGCCTGGGCCACCCGTGACCACAACGCCCGCGCCCACGGGCGGCCCGGCGACACCGTCGCCGACCGGTACCGGGTCGTCGGCAACTCCACGTCCAGGTAGTTGCTGTCGATGTTGATTGTGACGCCGCCCCAGGTCTCGTGGTGGTCGCCCCGATACTGCTTCATCCGCCGCTTCGGCACCCAGTGGGCCGACGGGATCTTCGGATCGGTGGTGGTCTGCACACCGTCCCAGTTGGCGAAGTCCAGCAGATCCGGCCGGACGTGCCCGACCCGGGAGTACGCGGCCACATGATCGGCCAGCCCGGCGGAGGCCACGTCGGTGTAGAGGCCGGACAGGTAGTCGTGGTCGTGCAGCCGCGCCGTCCAGGCGCTGCTGAACTCCAACACCGCGGTCGAGCAGGCGGCATTGCCCGCGGGGTAGCGCTCCATGTCCAGAATGATCGTGCTGCGGGCGGCGAGGCCGAGCTCGCGGGCCTTCGCCGCCGCGTCGTCGGCCGCCGCTCGGCCCTGGGCCGCCGCCCTGGCCGGGTCGATCCGCCGCTCGTACTTGGAGCAGGGCGCCTGGAGGCCGACGTAGAGCGGGAAGAACCGCCAACCCTTGGCCTGCTGCTTCGCCACCCAGCTCCGGGTCAGGTTGGCCTGCTTGCAGCCCCGGTTGACCCCGCCGATGTAGATGCCGAGCGCCCGGTACGGCGACGTCAACCACGCCGTCATGGCCGCGTCCGAGGGCGCGGCGCAGGTGTCGAAGCCGAGCCCGGTGAAGGTGCCGGGGTGCGGCCCGGTGTAGCCAGCGGCCCGCGCCGAACCGGCCGTGCCGCTGACCGGCGTCGTGGCGAGCAGCATCCCGGCCACGGCGGCGGTGAGCATCCGGCGGGCGGCCCGGCGCAGGCCCGGCACGGCAGAGCTGGTCGTCAAGGCTTCCCCGTTCTGAGCGGTCCTCCGACGGCGGAGCGGACATGGATCAGGCTCGACGCCGACCCGGAA
Source organism: Micromonospora sp. KC721 (assembly GCF_004348355.1). NCBI lineage: Bacteria > Bacillati > Actinomycetota > Actinomycetes > Micromonosporales > Micromonosporaceae > Micromonospora > Micromonospora sp. KC721. Next base: position 6,289 of record NZ_SMJY01000026.1, read on the forward strand.
GATCCTGCCGAACGGATGCCGCTCTGTCCACCCCGTGGCCGTCCACGGCGGACGCCGAACAGACGGCTGGCGCAGAGGCGAGGACGGTCGGGCGAACGACGAGCCGGCCGGTCAGACCGGCAGCGGGGCGAACAGCTCACCGAGCCAGCCGGGCACCGCCTCGGCGTACTCGGCCCGCGCCGGGTCGGCGGTGTCCAACGCCCGCCTCCAGGACAGCGCACGGCTGACCGTGGTCACCCGCATCGCCAGCCCGGCCGCCTCCCGCAGGACCGTCCGGTCGTACCGGTCGGTCCACGCTTCCAGGTACGCGTCCCGCAACCGCAGCAGCGCCGGGTCGCCCGGAGCCAACTTCTGGACGTGTCCCACCGAATTGAGCGTCACCAGCAGGGTGCCGAGCGGGTGTGCCACCGAGGCGTCCCCCCAGTCGAAGAAGCGGTACCCGTCGTCGGCGACGAAGACGTTGCCGTCGTGCAGGTCGTCGTGCTGGATGCTGGCCGGCATCCCGACCTCGGCGAGCCGACGGCACAGCCGGGCGAACTCCGCCCGGTACGCCCGCAGCCGCTCGTACGTACCGGCGTCGAGGCCGGCCGACGTGCCGAGCAGCAGCGCGTCGGTGTCGTCGAGCAACGCCGTGAACAGCCCTGGCAGTCGTTCCGGCCGGTGGTCGGGCAGTCCGTCGGCGAGCAGCTCGTCCACGTGCGGCGCGACGGTCGCCTGGAGTGCCGCGTACCCGGGCAGCAGTCGCTCCCAGTGCGTCAGGTCCTGACTTCCGGCCAGGGTCTCCCGCAGGCTGGGGCCGCCGTCCGGCAGCAGTGTCCAGCCCCGCTGCGGGTCCACGGCGATCGGCTCCAGCACCCGCCCGGGTGCGAGCCGGGCCAACGCCGCCAGCAGGGCCGCCTCGTGCCGGGTGCCCGGGTTGTTGGCCTTGAACCAGGCGTCACCGGCGTCGGTGGGCACCCGCCAGACCAGCGACCAGGGGCGGACGCGCGGCACGACCGGGCCGGTGACCCGACGACCGTGCCGGCCGAGGGAGTCGGCGACCCAGGCGAGGGCGTTCTCCTGCCATCGCGGGTCCGTCCAGTCGGGAGCGGAAGGAATTGTCACGCCGGCAGGCTAGGCGCGGTCGACCGAAGACGGCCAGCGAATTCAGAGCAGTTCGACGACCGTGGCGTTGGCCATGCCGCCGCCCTCGCACATGGTCTGCAGGCCGTACCGGATGCCGTTGTCCCGCATGTGCTGGAGCATGGTGGTCATGATGCGGGCGCCACTGGCCCCGAGCGGGTGACCGAGGGCGATCGCGCCGCCGCGCGGGTTGAGCCGCTCCGGGTCGGCCTCGGTCTCCGCCAGCCAGGCGAGTGGGACCGGGGCGAACGCCTCGTTCACCTCGTACACGCCGATCTCCTCGATGCCCAGCCCCGCCCGGCGCAGCGCCCTGGCGGTGGCTGGAATCGGTGCGGTGAGCATGGTGACCGGGTCGTCGGCGGCGACCACGGCGGTGTGCACGCGGGCCAGCGGTCGCAGCCCGTGCCGGCTGGCCCACTCGCTGGTGGTGACGGCGAGGGCGGCGGCCCCGTCGGAGATCTGCGAGGCCGAGCCGGCGGTGACCACCCCGTCGGCGCGGAACGGGGTGGCCAGCTCGGCGAGCGCCGCCAACGAGGTGTCCCGCCGGATGCCCTCGTCGGCGGCGAGCGTGCCACCGTCGGGAAGCGGCACCGGGGCCAGCTCCGGGTCGAACGCCCCGGCGTCCTGCGCGGCGGCGGCCTTCTCGTGGCTGGCCAGGGCGAACTCGTCGAGCTGGGTACGGGAGAAGTGCCAGCGGGCGGCGATCAGCTCAGCACCGACTCCCTGGTGGAACGGGACCGGCTGGTCGTGGGCGAACCCCTCGACCCCGCGGTAGCGGGCGCGGACGCGGTCGCTGAACGGGCTGCCTCCGACGGCGTTGGCGCCCATCGGCACCCGGGTCATCGACTCGACGCCGCCGGCCACCACCAGGTCGGCCTGGCCGGACGCCACGGCGGCGGCGGCGAAGTGCAGCGCCTGTTGGCTGGAGCCGCACTGTCGGTCCAGGGTGGTGCCGGGAACCGACTCGGGCCAGCCGGCGGCCAGTACGGCGGTGCGGCCGATGTTCCAGCACTGCTCGCCGACCTGGGAGACGCAGCCCCAGACCACGTCGTCGACCTGGGCGGGGTCGATGCCGGTGCGCTCGGCGAGGGCCCGCAGCACGTGCGCCGAGAGGTCGGCCGGGTGCACGCCGGCCAGGCTGCCGTTGCGCCGTCCGACGGGGGTGCGTACCGCGCCCACGATGACCGCGTCACTCATCACTACTCCCCGGTAACCTCGCCCTGCCGTCGATCGTACGCCCTGCCGGGGCCAGGTGTCCGCCGCCGGACTGGCATGCTGGGAGCGTGCCGTTCCCATCGTCCCCAGCCCATCGGTGGCGGGTGCCGCCGGCCCTGCCGGTGGTGAAGCTGGTCGGCGCGGTCGCGCTCACCGCGCTCGGCCTGGTCCTCTCCGGCGGCGACCCGGTCGCTCTGGTGCTCGCCCTCGTCGTGGCCGCCGGATTGACCGCCTGGGCGGCGCGGGACCTGCTCCTGCCGGTCCGGCTCACCGCCGACGCGGACGGTGTCACCGTGATCGAGGGCTTCGCCGGTCGGCGGCGGCTACCGTGGGCCTCGATCGAGGCGATCGGCGTGGCGCGGCGCAGCCGGTTCGGGCTGACCGCCGAGACCCTGGAGATCGACGCCGGGGACTCGCTGCACCTGTTCGGCCGGTACGACCTGGACGCCCCGCCCGACGAGGTGGCCGAGACGCTGCGCGCGGCCCGGCCGGACTGAGCCGGCGACGACCGGGCGAAGCGGCGCGACGAGGCCTGGCCGGCTCAGCCGAGCAGCGCCGCCGTCCGCACCAGCGCCAGGCCGAACAGCAGCACCAGGATGACCCCGGCGCCGCCGGCCTGGAAGACCGACCGGCGCGTCCGAGGCGCGTACGCCAGCACCCAGGCCATCGCAGCACCGGTGAGCAGGCCACCGATGTGCCCGGGGATGGAGATGTTCGGCACGGTGAACGTGAAGATCAGGTTGATCACCAGGATCGGCAGGATCGCCGAGGTGTCCCGGCCGAGCCGGCGCATCAGCACGAACACGGCGGCGAAGAGGCCGAAGACCGCGGTCGAGGCGCCGGCCGACGCGGTGTTGGGGGCGCTGAACACGTACGCCGCGACGTTGCCGCCGAGACCGGCGATCAGATAGAGCGCGAGGAAGCGCAGCGGCCCGAGGAGGGCCTCCAGGTCCCGCCCCAGCACCCAGAGCGCCCACATGTTCAACAGCAGGTGCACCAGGCCGTAGTGCAGGAACATCGCGGTGACCAGCCGGTACCACTCGCCCGCGGCGACCCCGTGCATCGGCCCGAAGTCGACGTACCAGGCGTAGCCGATCACCGAGCCCCACTGGGTCAACGGGGTGCCGCCGCCGAGCAGGCCGCCCAGGCCGGCGCCGCCGACCATCGCGTCGCCACCCCGGTCACTGGCGATGGAGAGCACCATCACCAGCAGGTTCAGCGCGATCAGGGTCCGGGTGACGAGGCCGCGACGGCCGGCCGTACCGCCACCGAAGGCGGTACGTGCCGGCCGTACGCTGCGGCGGCCCTCGTTCACGCACTCCGGGCACTGGTGGCCGACGGAGGCGTCCCGCATGCAGTCCGGGCAGATCGATCGGTCGCAGCGGGTGCACCGGATGTACGTCTCCCGGTCGGGATGGCGGTAGCAGACCGGCGTGGTCGGCATCGACCCGCCGGTGGCGTCGCCGGCCGGCCCGGGGCGTTCAGTCATGCGTGCAAAGGTACCTCGCGCCGACCCTCAGGCCTTGTGCTCGATCTCGACCCGCTCGATCACCACGTCCTGCAGCGGCCGGTCGTTGGGGCCGGTCGGGGTGCTCGCGATGCTGTCCACGACCTTCGCCGACTGCTCGTCGGCGACCTGACCGAAGATGGTGTGCCGGTTGTTCAGATGCGGCGTCGGCGCGACCGTGATGAAGAACTGCGAGCCGTTGGTGCCCGGCCCGGCATTCGCCATGGCCAGCAGGTACGGCCGGTCGAAGCGCAGCTCCGGGTGGAACTCGTCACCGAACTTGTAACCCGGGCCGCCCCGGCCGGTGCCGGTGGGGTCACCCATCTGGATCATGAAACCGCTGATCACGCGGTGCGAGATGGTCCCGTCGTAGTACGGGCCGCTGCCCGGCTGACCGGTGCGCGGATCGACGTATTCCTTGTTGCCCTCGGCCAGGTCCACGAAGTTGCGGACCGTCTTCGGGGCGTGGTTGGGGAAGAGCTCCAGCCGGATCGGGCCGGCGTTGGTGTGCAGGGTGGCGTAGACAGCCTCGGCCACGGGTACTCCTCACTCGTCGGTCAGTTCCATGCGGATCCTCCCATGTGCCCGATCTGGCAGTGCGGAGGCATCCGAAGGTGGAGGATGACGAAGGAACAACTCCCAGGAGGTGGGACCGTGTTTGGAATCGGGCGGCGCAAGACCCAGGGGCAGCTCGCGAGGGTCGAGCTCAACCAGAGCATCGGTCACCTGAAGCAGGCCGCGGCGCACGCGGCGAAGGGTGCCGGCGCCACGGTCGGCCCGCGGGTCCGGGCGGCCCGGGGCACCGTCGTGCCGACCGCCGTCATGGTGCGGGACAAGGCGTCCAGCGGTGTCGGGTCGACGATGGCCGCGCTGGCCCCGCTGGCCCTGGCCGTCCGCAGCGCGCAGGCCGGAGCGGCGGGCCGGGTCGTCACCGGTAAGAAGGTCGCCGCGGCCAAGCAGGACGCGCTGACCCGAAAGGCGAAGGCCAGGAACCTCAAGAAGCGGAAGAAGTCGCGGGGCGGCATGATGACCGGCCTGCTGGCCGCCGGCGCGGTCGCCGGTGTGGCCGGCGCGATGGCCCTGCGCCGTCGCCGCGAGCAGCAGGAGTGGGCCGAGTACGACCCCACCCGCACCGCCGATCCGATCAGCGACGAGGTCGACACCCTGGTGGTGGAGACGCCCACCGCCACCGGCGCCCCGGTGACCGACGCGTCGACGATGTCGAGCTCCGCCGGCACGGCCGGTGGCCCGACCGGCGCGGGCAGTTCGGCGGTGGCCGGCGGGGACAGCGCCTCGACCACCACCCCGGGTGCCCACCCGAAGGTGCACCCCAACGACAGGGTGCCGTCGGTCGCCGAAGGCGCCACGGATGTCTCCGGCCGCCCGGCGGACGACGTGTCCACGGCGCTCGGCAAGGGCACGGCCCGGTCCGGCAGCCGTCACTGACTTGACGGGTGTCGCCGGTGGCGCGGGGTGTCCCCCGCGCCACCGGCGTTTCCGGCCCGGGACGCCGCCCGCCGTCAGAGCCAGCCGTTGCGGCGGAACCAGCGGTACAGCGAGATCGAGACGGCCAGCATGATGGCCAGTACGCCCGGATAGCCGTACGTCCATCGCAACTCGGGCATGTTGTCGAAGTTCATTCCGTAGATGCCGGCGAACGCGGTCCACACCGCGGCGATGGCCGCCCACGCGGCGATCTTGCGCATGTCGTTGTTCTGGTCGACGGTGACCTGCGCCAGCCGGGCCTGAAGGATCGAGTTCAGCAGGTCGTCGTAGGCGTTGACCTGCTCGACGGTACGACTGAGGTGGTCCTGCACGTCGCGGAAGTAGCGTCGCACCTCCGCCGGCACCTCCCGGTTGATCTCGTCGACCAGGGTGAGCAGCGGTCGTTGCAACGGCACCACCGCCCGCTTGAACTCCACCAGTTCCCGCTTCATCTGGTAGATCCGCTGGATCCGCCCGCTGCCCTGCGGGGCGAAGACGTCGGCCTCCAGCACGTCGAGGTCGTCCTCCAGCCGGTCGGCGACCTCCAGGTAGTGGTCGACCACCCGGTCGGTGATCGCGTACGCCACGGCCCACCTGCCGTGCCGCAGCAGTTCCCGCTTGGCCTCCAGGTCGGCGCGGACCGGCGCAAGCCGGCAGGCGTCGCCGTGCCGGACGCTGATCAGGAAGTCCGGTCCGATGAAAAGCATCACCTGGCCGGTCTCCACCACCTCGGAGTTCTCGGTCAGCTCGGTGTGCTCGCAGTAGCGCGCGGTCCGCAGCACCAGGAAGCTGACCTCCCCGAAGCGCTCCAGCTTGGGGCGCTGCTGCGCCTTGACCGCGTCCTCCACCGCCAGCTCGTGCAGGCCGTACGTCTCGGCGATGGCGGTCATCTCGGACAGGTCCGGCTCGTGCAGTCCCAGCCAGACGAACGCGTCGCGTTCCCGGCGGGCGGCTTCCCGCGCCTCGGCGTAGTGCCACTGGCCGGGCTGTCGTTCCCCACCGATGTAAAGGGCGCAGTCGACCACCCCGCTGCGGTCCGGCCCGGCCGGTTCTGGCGTACGTGGGGTGCCGTCCGCGTTGAGGATGCGGGACATGGCTCGGACGGGTGCCGCCCAGGCGCGCGGGCTGAGCACCCGACCGGTGTGCTGGGTCGACCGCTCCCGCTGGCTGCGATCCGTCACGGCGTCCTCCTCCCCCACGGTGTGCGGCTTGCAGGGTACGCCGCCGGACCAGCCGCTACCGGGCAGCCGCCAGCAGTGACCGATGTCACCGTGTGTCCTCGCCGGTCGGGTCCGACCCGGCTTGGAGACGGGGTGTCGGTGCGCCGCCCGACGGGTGGATCGGGCCGTGGTCAGGGGGTGAGGGACGGCCCGACCCACCCGCGCCTCGGCGGGAGGGCGAGGTGATGCCGTGGGACGGCGTCGTGGGCGGCGTTCCACGGAGCAGACCGGGGATGCGAGCGACGCTCGCAGCATTGTGCGACAGGCGGCCGGCCCCGGGTTGACCCGAGCCGGCCGCCTGTCGATTACTGTCGGAAACCCGACACACTTCCTGGCCGCCGACGCGGCCATCGCTGCTCAGCCGCGAACGGCGGCCATCGCCTCCGCGAGGCGGCGCACGCCCTCGTCGATCCGGTCCACGGTCACCGCCGAGAAGGCCAACCGCAGCGCGTGCTGCCCGCCGTCGACCATGAAGTCGCTCCCCTTCACCACGGCGACACCGCGGTCGGCCGCCGCCGGGGCGAGCTTCTCCACGTCCACGTCCTGCGGGAACTCCACCCACAGGAAGTAGCCGCCGTCCGGCTCCACGAAGCTGGCCTCGGGAATGTGCCGGCGCAGCGACTCGGCGAGCACCCGGGCCCGCTCGCCCAGCGCGGTGGAGACCGTCTCGATGGACCGCTGGATGTCGCCGGAGACACTGAACTGGTGCACGATCGCCTGGGAGACCATGCCGGGCGAGATGTAGAGGTTGGTCGCCTTCCGGGCGATGTCGGCGATCAGGTCCGCCGGCCCGACAAGGTACCCGACCCGGACGCCCGGGCAGACCGTCTTGGTGAAGCTGGACGCGTGCACCACCACGCCGCGGGTGTCCATCGAGAGCATCGACGGCAGCGCCTCACCGCGGAACCGGATGTCGGCGTACGGGTCGTCCTCGAAGATGGTGAACCCGTACTCGGCGGCCAGGTCGAGCAGTTCACGTCGCTTCTCCAGGGAGAGGGTCACCCCGGCCGGGTTCTGGTAGTTCGGGATGACGTGGGCGAGCTTCGGCCGCACCCCGGACTCCAGCAGCTTGCGCAACTCGGCGGTGTCCAGGCCGTCCGGCTGGATGGTGACGCCGTGAATCTCCCCGCCCATCTTCTGCAGGTTGAGCAGGGTCCGGTCGTACGTCGGGCGCTCCACCACCACGGCGTCGCCACGGCGGACGAGGTGGTCGAAGAGGAACGCGTCCGCCTGGAGCGAGCCGTTGGTGATCAGCACCTGCTCCGGGGTGACCCCGTGCTTCTCCGCGACCCACCTGCGCAGGGGCGGGTAGCCGACGGAGGTGCCGTACGCCGTGACCCCGGCGGGGTCGGCGTCGAAGGCGCGGACGGCGGCGGCCTTCAGACCCTCGACATCCACGATGTCGAGCGAGGGCGCGCCACGGGCGAACGAGATCAACTGCTCGGCGGTCATGGGCACGAGCCTAGGGCCTGCCCCGGTCGCCGTGACCGGCATACACGCCAAGTTCAACATGCGGGCAGGTGATCACGGGTACGGGCACGCCGGAGCGGCCCTGGCGCAGACCACATCGATCGGCTACCGGACGCGGTGGGTCAGCCGATCGCCTGCCGCTGCTGCGACCAGACCCGCATCAGGTCACGTACCGAAATGACCCCGGCCACCTCCTGGCCGTCCAGCACCACCAGGTGCCGGAAGCCACCCCGGGCCATCGCGGCGGCGGCCTCCTCCACCGTCCAGTCCGGACCGGCGTAGACGACGTCCCAGCTCACGTGGGCCCCGGTCCGTTCCACGTCGCAGTCGAGCCCCGCCCCGACGGCGTTGAGCAGATCACGTTCGGTCATGATGCCGACCCCTTGCGAGTCGGGATCGATCACCACCGCCGAGCCCACCCGACGGGCCGACATCATCCGGGCCGCCTGGCGGAGCGTGTGCTCCGGGCCGACCACGAGCACCTGCTTGGACATCGCTTCCCGAACCTGCACGACGCATCACCCCTGTGGGACGGTGGCACCCGGTACCCACATGGTGGGCCCACCGGCAGGCCGGGACAAGAGCCGGCGGCGACATGAGGCACACCAGCGGTACGACGGGCCGGCCGCCGCCCTGACCGTCGGGCCCGCACCCGGCTCGGCACGCCGGCCGACCGGCCCGGCTGATCGTCCGGTTGGCCGAAGGCCGGTCGGCACACGCGGCTATCCTCCACGGTGACCTGGGAGTCGTACGAGGGAGGACCCTGCATGATCGGGATGGTGCTGGCGGCCGGGGCGGGACGCCGGCTGCGGCCGTACACCGACACGCTGCCCAAGGCGTTGGTGCCGGTGGACGGGGACACCACCATCCTCGACATCGCGCTGCGCAACCTGGCGGAGGTGGGGCTGACCGAGATCGTGATCGTCGTCGGGTACGCCGCCGACGCGGTCGTCTCCCGCCGGGCGGAGCTGGAGCGGCGCTACGGCGTCCAGCTCACCCTGGTGCACAACGACAAGGCCGAGGAGTGGAACAACGCGTACTCGCTCTGGCTGGCCCGGGAACACTTCGCCCGGGGCGTACTGCTGGTCAACGGCGACACCGTGCATCCGGTGAGCGTGGAGAAGACCCTGCTGGCCGAGCGCGGCCCGGGCATCCTGCTCGCCGTCGACACCGTCAAGACGCTGGCCGAGGAGGAGATGAAGACCACCTTCGACGCCGCCGGCCAGCTCACCCGGATCACCAAGCTGATGGACCCGGGCCAGGCGTACGGCGAGTACATCGGCGCGACGCTGATCGAGCCGCGGGTGGCCGACGCGCTCGCCGACGCGCTGGAGGCGACCTGGCGGCGCGACCCGAACCTCTACTACGAGGACGGCTACCAGGAGTTCGCCGACCGCGGCGGCGAGGTGCGGGCCGCGCCCATCGGTGACGTCGCCTGGGTCGAGGTCGACAACCACGAGGATCTGGCCCGGGCGCGGGAGATCGCGTGCCGCTACTAGCCCGTACCGTGCTGACCCCGCTGCACATCGACGTGCGCCGGGGCGCGGTGGCCGACCTCGGCGCGATCCTCGCCGACGGGCGGATCTCCGCCGGTGGTGACGTGGCGGTGGTGGTGGGGCCGGGGCAGGGCGAGCGGATCGCCGAGCTGATCCGGCCGTCGCTGCGCTCCGCCGACGTGTTCACCGTGGCCGGGGGCACCCTGGAAGCCGCCGACGACCTGGGGAGCAAGCTGCGCGCCCGGTCGTACGACGCGGTGGTCGGCATCGGCGGCGGCAAGACGATAGACGTGGCCAAGTACGCCGCCACCCGGCGCGGGCTGCCCATGGTGTCGGTGGCGACCAGCCTGGCCCACGACGGCATCGCCTCGCCGGTGGCCAGCCTGGTCAGCGAGGGCCACAAGGGCTCCTACGGGGTGCACATCCCGATCGCGGTCATCGTCGACCTGGATTTCGTCGAGAGCGGCCCGGACCGGACCAACCGGGCGGGCATCGGGGACGCGGTCAGCAACATCAGCGCCCTGGCCGACTGGGAGCTGGCCCGACAGGTGCGCGGCGAGCCGGTCGACGGGTTGGCCGCCTCGCTGGCCCGGATGGGCGCCGAGGCGGTGCTCGCCCACTCCGGGGACATGAGCGACGACGTGTTCGTCACGGTGCTCGCCGAAGCGTTGATCTCCAGCGGCCTGGCGATGGCGGTCTGCGGCACCAGCCGGCCGGCCAGCGGTGGCTGCCACGAGATCATGCACGCCGTCGACGCGCTCTACCCGGGCACCGCCTCGCACGGCGAACTCGCCGGTCTCGGGGCGCTGTTCTGCACCTGGCTGCGCGGCGACCGCCGCCGGTTCGCGGAGATGTCGGCCTGTCTGGCCCGCCACCACCTGCCCCGGCTCCCCGCCGACGTGGGGCTCACCGACGACCAGTTCGTCGAGGCGGTGCAGTTCGCGCCCGGCACCCGGCCGGACCGGTACACCATCCTGGAGCACCTGGCGATGTCGCCTTCCGAGACGCGGGAGCGGCTGGCAGACTACGCCGGTGCAATCCGCGACCACTGTGGTTGAGTCCCGTCCCACCGTCGCCGACTTCCACCGGGTGAACCGGGGTGGCGGCCTGTTCAGCGAGTCGGTCAGCCAGTGGATCGGTGCGGTCTTCGCGCTGGTCGCCCAGCGGGTCGGGCTGCGCCCGACCGCGCTGACCATCACCAACCTGGTGCTCGGTCTGGCCACCTCGGTGACCGTGGTGGCCCTCGCCGGCCGGGTCGCCGCCGGCGACGTCCCGGCCTGGGTGGTGGGGCTGGTCGCGCTGGTCGGCTGGCAGGTCGCGTACGCCCTGGACTGCGCCGACGGGCAGCTCGCCCGGGTCACCGGCACCGGCAGTTCGGCAGGGGCCCGGGTGGACGTGCTCTGCGACGTGGCCGCCCAGATCGCGCTGGCCGCCGCGCTCGGCGCGACCGCCGTGGCGCAGCGGCCGGGCACGCCGTCCTGGCTGGTGGCGGTCTTCGCCGGCACCTGGATGGTGAACCTGGTGACCTCGGTGATGCAGTCCGGCCCGAACGCGGCCAGCATGGTCACCTCGACCTCCCTGCCGGTACGCCTGGTCAAGCTGGTCCGAGACTACGGCGCGGTGATCTTCGTGGCGGCGCTGGTGCTGATGCTGGCTCCCGCGCTCACCTTCTGGGTGGTCGTGGCGTTCACCGTGGTCAACGGCGGTTTCCTGCTGGCCAGCATCGCCTTCTCCGCCCGCGCCTCGCTGCGCTGACCCGCCCCGGCGAGCGGGCCGCGATACGGCGCGATCCGCGTCACTCCGCCACCAGAAGACCCACACGGCGCATTCGGGCGTAAGCCGGCGACGCCCGGGCCGGCGGGACGTGCCGGGGAGTGGGTCAGGAGGATGGGTCAGCGGCGGCGGGTGGCGGCCAGGTCGGCGTAGATGTCGAGGTGGCGCTTGAGGACCACATCGGGATGGAAGGTGCGCTCGTAGCGGGTCCGGGCGGCTGCGGCGCGCGCCGCAGCCCCGGCCCGGGCCAGCGGAAGCGCGGCGGCCAGCGCGGCCGGATCCGGCGGCACCACCCACCCGGCCTCCCCGGTGACCAGGCCGGCCGGCACCGCCGGCGGGCCGGCCGGCACCGCCGGCGGGCCGGCCGGCGGCGGGAGGTGGCCGGCGACGGCGGAGGCGGTGGTGGCCGGGCCGGTGCCGGCGGGCTCGTGCGGGGCGTCCGCCCCGACCAGGTACGGAATGCCGCCGAGAGCGGTACCCAGCACCGGCCGGCCGCTGGCCAACGCCTCGATGATCACGGTGGGCAGCACGTCGTGCCACAGGGCGGCGGCGATCACGACCGCGCTCGCCTCGATCGCGGCGCGCACCCCGGCCCGGTCGAGCTGGCCGAGGTAGACCACGTCGGCACGTTCGGCGGCGGCCGCCTCGACCAGCGGGCGTAGTTCGCCGTCCCCGGCCACCCGGAGCGTGCCCAGGCTGCCCACCGGATGCCGGCGCCACGCCTGAAGCAGCAGGTCGAGACCCTTCTCCGGGGTCAGCCGGGCCAGATAGAGGAAGCCGTCACCGAGCGGCGCGGGCGTACCGGGGTCGGGCACCGCGTTGGGCTTGACCACGATCCGGTCCGCCGGGATGCCGTAGTCGCGCAGGTGGTCGGCGATCGCCGAGGTCAGCGCGATGAACCGGTCCACCGACCGCCAGGTCCCCCGGTGCACGGCCAGCGTGGTCGCCATCAGCGCGCTCTGCACCGCCGAGCCCCGGTAGCAGCGGTGCACGATCGCCGGGACGCCCAACGCCCGGCCCTTGCAGTCCTGGCAGATCACCCCGTCACGGAAGTAGATGCCGGAGGAACAGACCTGCCGGTAGTTGTGCACCGTCTGTACCACCGGCACACCGTGCCGGTGCGCGGTACGCACCACCCAGGGCGAGAGCAGCGGATACGGGTTGTGCAGGTGCAGTACGTCGGGCCGGTGCGCGGTGAGCAGGCGGCTCAGGTCCTCCTGCGCGCGGGGTGCCCAGATCGGGGAGATCGGCAGCAGCGCCTTGGCCGTCCGCGGCATCGACGGGATCTCGTCGGAGCTGCGGATAAACGGCAACACCTCGACGCCGGCCGCGGTGAGCTGGGCGATCTCCGAGTCGACCATGGTGTTCTCACCGGAGGGCTGGGCCTCCCGGTACCGGTTGTGCGCCACCACGATCTTCACAGGGCTCGCCTCTCGTCGTGACCGGGCAGATCCGCACCCGCGGGCCCGGGCCCGCGGGTCCGCCCGGCTCGGTACGGACTCGCAGGCGCTTTCCTCGCGCGCACGGGAAAGAAGGCTACCGTTGGGGCGTGCCCGAACTACCGGAGGTGGAGGCGCTCGCGGGCTACCTGCGTGAGCGCGCGGTGGGCCGGTGCGTCGACCGGATCGAGGTCGCCGCGATCAGTGCCCTCAAGACGTACGACCCGGCGCCCGAGACGGTGACGGGACGGGCGGTGGTGGACGCCCGGCGGCACGGCAAGTTCCTCGACGTGGCCTTCGACGGTGGCCTGCACCTGGTGGTGCATCTGGCCCGCGCGGGCTGGCTGCACTATCGGGAGGCGTTCGGCTCCACCGTCGGGTTGCGCCCCGGGAAGGGCCCGGTCGCCCTGCGGGTACGCCTCGACGACGGTTCCGGCTTCGACCTGACCGAGGCCGGCACCCAGAAGAAACTGGCCGCGTACCTGGTGACCGACCCGCCGCAGGTGCCCGGGGTGGCGAAGCTGGGCCCGGACGCGCTGGCGGCCGACCTGCCGACCTTCGCCGAGCGGCTACGCAGCCGCCGAGGCCAGGTCAAGGGGGTGCTGACCGACCAGGCGGTGCTCTGCGGCATCGGCAACGCGTACTCCGACGAGATCCTGCACGCGGCGAAGCTGTCCCCGTTCGCGCTCACCGACCGGCTGACCGACGACCAGGTTGCCGCCCTGCACACGGCGACCCGGGCGGTTCTCGGCGACGCGGTACGCCGGTCGGTGGGGCAGCGGGCGGCGGAACTGAAGGGCGAGAAGCGCTCCGGGCTCACGGTGCACGCCCGGACCGGGCTGCCCTGTCCGGTCTGCGGTGACACCGTGCGGGAGGTCTCGTTCGCCGACTCCAGCCTCCAGTACTGCCCGACCTGCCAGACCGGGGGCAAACCGCTCGCTGACCGTCGGTTGTCCCGACTCGTACGGTGAGTAACAACACTCGCCGATTACGGAGAGGAATCGCCCCCGGCGCGTGGAACGTGCCCCTCCGCGCCTCTACCCGGCCCCTCGTCCATCGGTATAGTGGCTCGGTCCCCGGCTTCCAAAAGTGACCTGGAGCCGGCCGGATCCCCGCCGGCAACACCTGACGCAAAGTCCTTCGGGTCAGCGTCCGGCCCGCTGCCCGCGTGGGAGACTGGAACGGTGGGCGACGTGCGCCCCTCACTGCGAGTGAGCGGCGCGTGTCATGCGGGAGGACATGGGTTGAGGTGACGACAAGCCTCCAGCGCCCGGGCACCTACATAGGCCGGAGCAAAGTAGTGCGGCACGTCGACAGCTTCGAGATCCAGCCGCCGACACCGCCGTCGCACAACGGCGTACCCCGGTCGGCCTGGGCTCGTGCCCGTCGTCGGGTATCCCGCTGGCACCGGCCGTACACCGTCATCCTCCTGCTGCTCGACTTCGCCGCCGTGGTGCTGGCCGACTGGATCGCCCAGGAGGCGTTCGGGCAGGCCCGGGCCGGTTTCTACAACGCCCAGGAGGACCCGACCTGGTTCTACACGGTGGCGTTCCTGCTGCTGCCGCTCGGTTGGGTGGTCATCCTCTGGGGCAACCGGGCCTACGACCGGCGTTACCTGGGGCTCGGCCCGGACGAGTTCAAGCGGGTGATCCGGGGCGGGGTCGCGGTCGCCGCGACCGTCTCCTTCCTCGCCTTCGCCACCAAAACCGACCTGTCCCGCTGGTCGGTCGGTTTCGCCCTGCTCGGGGCGTTGATCCTGATCCTGGTCGGGCGGTTGGTCGCCCGGTTCACGCTGCACGCGGTACGACGGCGGGCCGGCCACGCGGGGCACCGGATGGTGCTGGTCGGCACTCTGCCGGAATGCCTGGAGGTCTACACCGCGGTCACCCGCAACCCCAGCGCCGGCCTGGTGCCGGTCGCCATCCACATCACCGACGGGTACGCCGCCGCCCGGGGCATCCAGACCCCGGTGCCGGTGTACGCCGGCCGCGACGTCCTCGCCCTGGTCCGGGAGGTCGGCGGCGACACCATCGCGGTGTGCGGCTCGGCCAGCGCCGAACCGGGTGAGCTGCGCCGACTGGCGTGGCAGCTGGAGGGCTCCGGCGTCGACCTGGTGGTAGCCCCGCAACTGACCGACATCGCCGGCCCCCGGGTGCACATCCGCCCGATCGAGGGCCTGCCGCTGCTGTACGTCGAGGAACCGACCCTGTCGGGTCCGGCGCTGCTGGCCAAGAACCTGATGGACCGGATCGCCGCCGGGCTGGGGCTGCTGCTGCTGATCCCGGTCTTCGCCGCGATCGCGGTCGCGATCCGGCTCTCCGACCCCGGTCCGGTCTTCTTCCGCCAGCCCCGGGTCGGCCACGAGGGCCGCACCTTCCGGGTCTGGAAGTTCCGGACCATGTACGTCGACGCCGAGGAGCGACTGGCCGGCCTGGTCGACCAGAACGAGACCGACGGCATGCTGTTCAAGATGAAGCAGGATCCCCGGGTCTTCCCGGTGGGCCGGTTCCTGCGGGCCTCGTCGCTGGACGAACTGCCCCAGCTGATCAACGTGCTCTGGGGGGAGATGTCGCTGGTGGGGCCGCGTCCGCTCCCCGCCGACGACGGCGACTTCCTCGGCGACGTGCGACGCCGGCTGCTGGTCCGCCCGGGCATGACCGGGCTGTGGCAGGTCTCCGGCCGCTCCGACCTGTCCTGGGACGAGGCGGTCCGGTTGGACCTCTACTACGTCGACAACTGGTCGCTGGCGTACGACCTGAGCATCCTGTGGCGGACGGTGGGCGTGGTGCTGGCCCGCAAGGGCGCGTACTGACCCACTGACCCCTTGGCGCCGCGGCCGGAACAGGCCAGGATCGCTGCGTGAGTGGCAATCTCTCCGCCGTCGTCGGCGTCGTCTCGCTGGTCACCGCGCTGGTGGCGGCGCTCTGGGCGGTGCTGCGGCTACGCGGGCGGCGCGGCATCGCCACCGCCACCCAGCGGGCCACGTACGAGGTGCTGCACACCGCCGGCCTGGCCGCCGAGCCGCTGCGCGCCGGACTGACCGTGGCGGGCGCGGCGAAGGCCGTACGCCATCTGCGGGCGCTGGTGGGCGCGGTCGGGCTGGCGCTGACCGACCGGACGGAGCTGCTCGCCCTGGACGGGCGCGGCGGGCACCACGGCGAGCAACTGCTCGCGGCGGCCCGGCGTACGGTGGAGAGCGGTCGGTCGACGGTGCTCGGCGAGCCGGAGCTGAGCTGTGACCGGGTGGACTGCCCGGTCCGGGGTGCGGTGCTGGCCCCACTGAGCGCCGACGGCCGGGTGGTCGGCGCGCTGGTCGCGGTCGCCGACGCACCGCCGGCGCCGGGGCTGGTGCAGGCCACCCTGGAGACCGCGCACTGGGCCGGCGACCAGCTCGCCCTCGCCGAGTTGGAGTCGTCTCGGGAGCGGCTGGCCCGGGCCGAGGTACGCGCGTTGCGCGCCCAGATCAGCCCGCACTTCATCTACAACGCGCTCACCGCGATCGGCTCGTTCGTCCGCACCGACCCCGAGCGGGCCCGGGAGCTGATCCTGGAATTCGCCGAATTCACCCGGTACTCCTTCCGGGCGCACGGGGAGTTCACCACGCTCGCCGAGGAACTACGCTCGATCGACCGCTACCTGACCATCGAACGGGCCCGGTTCGGCGACCGGTTGCAGGTGCGATTGCAGATCGCGCCAGAGGTGCTGCCGGTGACCCTGCCGTTCCTCTGCCTCCAGCCGCTGGTGGAGAACGCCGTGCGGCACGGCTTGTCCCGCAAGCCCGGCACCGGCATGGTGAGCATCGAGGCCCGGGACGCGGGCGCGGAGTGTCACATCACGGTGGAGGACGACGGAGTGGGCATGGATCCGGCCACGCTGCGAGCGGGCATCGCCGAGCTGACCCGCGCCGGCAGCGACCCGGCCGACGACCCGGGCCAGCATGTCGGCCTCTCCAACGTCGACGAGCGGCTCCGGTCGGTCTTCGGCGACCGGTTCGGCCTGGTCGTCGAGACCGGCCCGGGCTCGGGTACGAAGGTGAGCCTGCGGGTGCCGAAGTTCCACCCCGGCGTACGGGCGGGTTCATGACCGGGAACGCGGCGGCGGGGTTCCTCCGGGTGCTGGCGGTCGACGACGAGCCGCCGGCGTTGGACGAGCTGGCGTACCACCTGCGGGCCGACCCTCGGGTGGCCCGCCTGCACACCGCGGGCGACGCCACCGAGGCGCTGCGGGTGCTCCGCGACACCGACGTGGACGTGGTCTTCCTGGACATCCGGATGCCCGGCCTGGACGGCATGGAACTGGCCCGGGTGCTGCGCCGCTTCGCCCGGCCGCCGTCGATCGTGTTCGTCACCGCGTACGACGACGGCGCGGCCGACGCCTTCGACCTGGGCGCCACCGACTACGTCCGCAAACCGGTGCGCGCCGAGCGGCTGGCCGAGTCGCTGCGCCGGGTGATCGGCTCCCGGGTGGTCCCCGCGCACCCGGCGGCCCTCGCTCGCGCCGAGGAGGATCCCACCATCCCGGTCGAGCTGGCCGGGACGACCCGGATGCTGCCCCGCTCGGCGGTGCGGTGGGTGGAGGCGCAGGGCGACTACGCCCGGCTGCACACCGCCGACGGCTCGCACCTGGTCCGGGTGTCGCTGGCGACCCTCGCCGAACGCTGGGCGGACGCCGGGTTCGTCCGCATCCACCGGTCGTACCTGGTGCAGTTGAAGTTGATCGCCGAGCTGCGGCTGGTCAACTCGGGGTACGTGGTGGTGGTCGACGCGACGGAGCTGCCGGTGAGCCGGCGACACACCCGAGAGCTGAAGGACAAGCTGGTACGCGCCGCCAAGCAGGACTGGAACAGATGACCCGCAACCGTACGGTGGTACGCGAAAGGGCGCTCCGGCTGTCGGCCGGAACGCCCTTTCGATGTTGACGCTTGCGGGTTACCGCATCGGTCAGCGGTGCGAGGAGCCGGTTACCTCGGCCTTGCGCAGCTGCCCCCTCGCAGCGATGCCCCGCGCCTCCGTCGGCTCGCCGGTCGGGTAGTAGAAGGTGCCGACCACGTCCGCCACCAGGTGGGTGGAGCCGGTCAGGTTGTGCACGTTGAACGCGGCGGTCGGCTCGATGATGCCGAGCACCGCGTTGGACACGACCTGGTTGGCGTACGGGTTCAGGTTGCTCGTCGCGGGCTTTCCGATCTCCTCGATGTCGGCCGGCCACACGGTGACGACCGTGTTCTTGGTCGGCTTCACCGCGGTCACGTTCATGACCGCCACGCCGGTGTCCGCGGTGACCAGCTCGGCCGGCACCTGGACCCGCGCGGTGGCGTTCGCGCCCAGCGCGCCGGTGATGCCCTTGTTCGCCCGGCTGTCCACGATCCGGGTCGGGCTCTGCGGCTGGAACCGCATGCCGAACGACGAGGCGCCGTCGTCGACCACGCCGACGAGGTCGACCAGGACGTGCGCCGCCGCCGAGGTGTAGATCTTGAACTTCGGCGCGCCCGGCGTGCACCACCGCCCGTCCTCGGTGCCGGTGCACGGGGTGGTCTGCACGAAGGCCAGGTTCGGCACGTTGACGCCGGCGCCGTAGTTGACCGTCGAGGAGGTCGGCCGGTTGGTGGCCCCGGACCAAGCGGTCAGGAAGCCGGCCTTGGCCGGGGCGACCGCGGTGAGGTTGAAGACCAGGGTCTTGATGTGCGGGTTGACGTCGACGCCGAAGTCGAGGGAGTAGTCCAGGATGACGCCCGCCGGCGGCTTGCCCTCGGGGTCGTTCCGGGTGTCGAAGATCCGCTCCGGCGCGTACCACTCGTACTGGCCACCTGGGGTGGCGAACGAGTTGTCGGCGGCGTAGTAGCCGACCACGTCGACGACCACGTCGGTGGAGCCGTTGCGGTTGTAGACGGAGACCTTGCCGCCGGCACCGAGCTTGACGGTGACGTTGTTGGAGCCCAGCCAGCCCTTGGCGAAGTTGATCGACGAGGCGTCCGGGCGGCTCTCGCCGGCCGGGTAGGCGGTGACGAAGCTGTCCATCGTCGGGCCGGTGATGGTCACGTTCAGCACGACCGCGCCGACGCCGCTGCCGGGAACGCCGCCGCGGCCGGCGACCTGGAGGTCGACCTTGCTCAGCGGGCCGAGCTTCGCCTTCGGCGCGCCGACGCCGGAACGGGTGTCCATCAGCCGGGCCGGCGAGACCGGGTAGTAGGTGCCGGTGGAGTCGGCCGCCGCCTGCTGCTGCAGGGCG
Source organism: Micromonospora sp. KC721 (assembly GCF_004348355.1). Lineage (NCBI taxonomy): Bacteria > Bacillati > Actinomycetota > Actinomycetes > Micromonosporales > Micromonosporaceae > Micromonospora > Micromonospora sp. KC721. Next base: position 25,241 of record NZ_SMJY01000026.1, read on the forward strand.
GTCGACGGGGCTGCGGACGCCGTGGCCGGCACCGCGGTCAGGGCGCACGCTCCAGCGAGCGTGACGCCGAGGACGGTACGGAATTTGCGCATAGAAACCCCGTGTGAGGAGAGGAAACTGGGAATTGCTGCCTCAGCGTAGGGTGCCGGATCAAGGCCGGCAAGAAGGCGACTCGATCTGATACGACGGGTGAACCTGTCGAGACTTAATGGTGTGTTAATCGGCCACCGGACGTGGTTATCCACAAGTGCCGCCGATTCGTCCACAAGTTGTCCACATCTCTTGACATCCGTGCTGAGCAGGCGAGACTGCCGGGATGACCGCCGACGACCGGGTGCCCGCCCCCCGCGCGCCGCAACCGCGGACCAGGACGCGTGTCGTGTTGGCCGAGGTGTCCCGCCGCAGCGACCGGGCCGACCGCACCCGCGCCGAACTGGCCCAGCAGACCCGGGTCGGTGACGCGCTGGTGCGCGGGCTCGTCCGGGCCCAGCTCGCCCTGGCGCTGCGGCTCTCCCTGGTCGTCCTGATCGGGCTGGGCGGCCTGCCGTGGCTCTTCGCGATCGCCCCCGCGGTCGGACGGGTCACCGTGTTCGGGGTCAACCTGCCCTGGCTGCTGCTCGCGGTGGCCTCCTTCCCGTTCCTGATCGTCGTGGGCTGGGCGTACGTGCGGCTCGCCGAACGCAACGAGCAGGACTTCACCGACCTGGTCCAGCGGCCGGAGCACTGAGGTGGGCAACGGGCTCGTCGTACCGGCCATCGTCACGGTCACCCTGGCCACCCTGGCCATCGGCTTCTACGGGCTGCGGCTGGCCCGGACCACCTCCGACTTCCTGGTCGCCTCCCGGGCGGTCAGTCCGACCTGGAACGCCGCCGCCATCGGCGGGGAGTACCTCTCGGCCGCCAGCTTCCTCGGCATCGCCGGACTGATCCTGAAGTACGGCGTCGACGTCCTCTGGTACCCGGTCGGCTTCGCCGCCGGCTACCTCGCCCTGCTGCTCTTCGTGGCCGCGCCGCTGCGCCGCTCCGGCGCGTTCACCCTGCCCGACTTCTGCGAGGTGCGACTCGGGTCGCGCCGGCTGCGCACCCTGGCCACCGTCTTCGTCATCTTCATCGGTTGGCTGTACCTGGTGCCGCAGTTGCAGGGCGCCGGGCTGACCCTGGCCACGCTGGCCGGTGCGCCGTACCCGGTCGGGGCGCTGCTGGTCGCGGCGGTGGTCACCGCGAACGTGGCGCTGGGCGGGATGCGGGCGGTCACCTTCGTCCAGGCGTTCCAGTACTGGCTGAAGCTGACCGCGCTGGCCGTACCCGCGATCTTCCTGGTGTTGCAGTGGCAGGCCGACGGTCGCCCCGCGGTGACCCCGCCCGACGGGCCGGCGTTCCGGACCGCGACCACCGTCGTGGTCGAGCACCGCGCGGCGCTCACCTTCACCGACGGCACCGTCCGGCAGGTACGCCCCGGCGACGAGCTCACCTTCGCCGCCGGTGACCCGGTGCCGGAGGTGGCCGGGATGGCCGACGGCGCGGACTGGCTGCTGCCCAGCGCCGCCGGGGACGACGACCGGGGATTGTTCGCCACGTACTCGCTGATCCTGGCCACCTTCCTCGGCACCATGGGATTGCCGCACGTACTGGTGCGCTTCTACACCAACCCGGACGGAGCAGCGGCCAGACGCACCACGCTGGTGGTGCTCGGTCTGGTCGGTGTGTTCTACCTACTACCCACCCTCTACGGCGTGCTGGGTCGGATATACACCCCGCAACTGCTGCTCACCGGGCAGACCGACGCGGTGGTGGTGCTGCTGCCCGGCGCGGCGCTCGGTGACGGGACCACCGGTCGGCTGCTCGCCGCGCTGGTCGCGGCGGGTGCGTTCGCGGCCTTCCTGTCCACCTCCTCGGGGCTGCTCACCAGCGTGGCCGGGGTGGTCTCCACGGACGTGCTGCGGCGCGGCTCGGTACGCGGCTTCCGGCTGGCCACGGTGATCGCCGGCGCGGTGCCGACACTGCTCGCCCTGCATGTCTCCGGGCTGGACGTCTCCCAGGTGGTGGGGTTGGCCTTCGCCGTCGCCGCGTCCAGCTTCTGCCCGCTGCTGGTGCTCGGCATCTGGTGGCGCGGGCTGACCGACCTGGGGGCGGCGGCCGGTGTGCTGGTCGGCGGCGGGGCGGCGATCGGCGCGGTCCTGGTCACCGTCCTCGGTCCACCGCTGTCCGGCTGGCCGGCCACGCTCATCGCGCAGCCGGCCGCGTGGACCGTGCCGCTGGCGTTCACCGTGATGGTCGCCGCGTCGATGGCGACCCGCCACCGGACGCCGGCCGACGTGGGGGCCACCATGCTGCGACTGCACACCCCGGAGGCGCTGCGACTCTGAACGGCCCGTACGCCGGTGCTGGCACCGCCCGGATACGGTTCGTCACATGACTGGTGAGCACTCCGCGCTGGCGTTGCGTGGCCTGGCCAAGAGCTTCGACGGCAAGGTGGCCGTGGCGGGCGTCGACCTGGACGTCCCGGCCGGCTCGTTCTTCGGTCTGCTCGGCCCCAACGGCGCCGGCAAGACCACCAGCCTGTCGATGGCGGTCGGGCTGCTGCGGCCGGACCAGGGCCGGGCCTGGGTGCTCGGCCACGACGTGTGGGGCGATCCGGTACGGGCGAAGCGGCTGCTCGGGGTGATGCCGGACGGAGTGCGGCTGTTCGACCGGCTCAGCGGCGGGGAACTGCTGGCGTACCACGGGCTGCTGCGCGGGATGGATCCGGCGGTGGTCGACCAGCGGGCGGCGGAACTGCTCGACGTGCTGGCGCTGGCCGACGCCGGCCGGACCCTGGTGGTCGACTACTCGGCCGGCATGAAGAAGAAGATCGGCCTGGCCTGCGCGCTGCTGCACGGTCCCCGGCTGCTGGTGCTGGACGAGCCGTTCGAGGCGGTCGACCCGGTCTCCGCCGCGCTGATTCGCGACATCCTGCACCGGTACGTCGTCGGCGGCGGCACGGTGGTCTTCTCCAGCCACGTCATGGAGGTCGTCGAGCGGCTCTGCTCGCACGTGGCGATCCTCGCCGACGGGACGATCAAGCGGGTCGGCACCCTCGACGAGGTGCGCGGCGAGCGCCGCCTGGAGGAGGTCTTCGTCGAGGCGGTCGGCGGGCGGACGGCGACCGGCGAGGAGCTGTCGTGGCTGTCCCGGTGACCGCGACGACCGAACCGGTCCGGCCGGTCTCGGCCCGGCACTTCGTCCGCCTCAAGCTGCGGGTGATGGCGAACAACTTCCGTGGCCAGAGCTGGCGGGTGGCCCTCTTCGTGGCCGGTGTGTTCGTCGGTCTCTGGTTCGCCGCCGGTGGCTTCCTGCTGCTGGCCGCGCCCGGGTTCACCGGCGAGCCCCGGTACGCGCTGCTGGCCGCCGCGTTCGGCGGTGGGCTGCTGGTGCTCGGTTGGCTGCTGCTGCCGCTGGTCTTCTTCGGGGTGGACGAGACCCTGGACCCGGCCCGGTTCGCGTTGCTGCCGCTGCCCCGACGCACCCTGGTCGGTGGGATGTTCGCGGCGGCTGTGGTCAGCGTTCCGGTCGTGGCGATGCTGATCGCGACCACGGGCCTGGTGGTCACCGCCGGGGCGCTCGGCGGCGCGGTCGCCGGGCTGGTCGCCGCCGTCGGCGTGGTCGCCGGACTGCTCCTCTGCGTCGCCGCCAGCCGCGCGGTGACCAGCGCGTTCGCCACCATGCTGCGGTCCCGTCGGGTCCGCGACCTGGCCGCCGTGCTGCTGGCCGTGGTGGCCGCGCTGTTCGGTCCGCTGCAGATCATGGTGCTGGCGGCGGTCCGGGAGGCCGACTGGGACCGGCTCGTCGAGGTGGCCGCCGTGGTCGGCTGGACGCCGTTCGGGGCGCCCTGGACGGTCGGCCTGGACGTGGCCGAGGGACGGGCCTGGGCGGTGCCGGTGAAGCTGCTGATCACCGCGGCAGCCATCGGTGCGCTGCTGCTCTGGTGGTCGCGGTCACTGGAGTCGGCGATGGTCGGCGCGGCCGGCGCCGCTCCGGCAAAGCCCCGGCGCGGTCCGATGGGCGGCGCGGTCGGGCAGCTCTTCCCCCGGGTGCTCGGTGGGGTTCGGCGGGACCGGTTCGGCGCGCTGGTCGCCCGGGAGTGCCGCTACTGGTGGCGGGACGCCCGGCGGCGGGCGAACCTGATCACCCTCGCGGTGGTGGGGGTGTTCGTACCGGTGCTGGTGAACCTGGGCGGCAACGGCTTCGCCGTCTCTCCGGACCAGGGTTTCGAGTACTCCGGCAGTTCGTCGCCGGTGATGCTCAGCGTGTCGATGCTCACCGTCGGCGTGCTCGCCTCGGTGACCCTGGCCAACCAGTTCGGCTTCGACGGCAGCGCGTACGCGGCGAACGTGGTCACCGGGGTGCCGGGCCGGCTGGAGCTGCACGCCCGGATGGCGGCCTTCTCGGTGTACGTGGTGCCGATGCTCGGCGTGGTCGCCGTGCTGATCGCCGCGATACTGGGCGAACCGGGCTGGATCGGGGTGGCCGCCGGGACGCTGCTGGCCGCGTACGGGGCCGGGCTGGCGATCAACGGGCTGGTCTCGGTGCTGGCGGCGTACTCGCTGCCGGAGACGAGCAACCCGTTCGCCATGAACACCGGTGCCGGGATGGCGAAGAGTCTGCTCACCCTGCTGTCCATGGTCGCATCGGCGGCGGCGGCGGTGCCGATGGTGGTGGCCGCCGCGCTGCTCGGGGCGAGCTGGCTGTGGCTGGCGCTGCCGCTCGGCGTGGCGTACGGCCTGGGGGCGGCGCTACTCGGGGCGTACATCGGCGGGGACGTGCTGGACCGGCGGCAGCCGGAGCTGCTGGCCACCGTCACTCCCCGGCGCTGACACCAGCGGGCCGGCTCGGTCGGGCGGCGACGGCGTCCGTTCGGGTGATTCGGCACCTGGCGTCGGGAACGATCCCGGGTACGGTCGCGTCAGACCGGCATGACGACTGTTTCCGCCGTACGCGGGGCAGCGGTCCTACCGCTGATCCTGTTGGCGACCGCCTGCGCGCAGCAGGGCGATCCGACCGGCCCCGCCGCACCCACGTACCCCGGTGACGCCGTGGTGCTCCGCATCGACCACACCGGTGGCTTCATGACCCCCGCCGATCTGGCCACCCGCCTGCCGATCGTCACCGTGTACGGCGACGGCCGGGTGATCGTGCAGGGTCCGACTCTGCTCCGCCATCCCGCGCCGGCCCTGCCCAACGTCCAGGTGGTCACGCTCTCCGCCGCAGAGGTCGACCGGATCGTCGAGCGGGCCCGGGCGGCCGGCGTGGGCACCGTCGGTGACCTGGGCAGACCGTCGGTCACGGACGTGCCCGCGACCCGCTTCTCGCTGCGCGGGCCGACCGGTGTCGAGGAGACCACGGTCGAGGCCCTCGACATGACCGGCCCCGCCGAGGCCGGACTCAACGCCGACCAGCGGGCGGCCCGCGAGAAGCTGCGCACCTTCGCCCAGTCGCTGGCCGACGCGACCGCCGTCGCGGGCGGCGCGCCGGCGGTCGCGGACCCTTCCGCGGTCCCGGGCGGTGTGTCGGCGGTTCCCGGCGGGTCCTCCGCGGCCCCGGGCGGCGCGCCGGCGGGCCGGGGCGGCCCGGCCGCAGCTCCGGGGGGCGTGTCGGCGGGCGCGGGCGGCCCGGCCGCAGCCCCGGGTGGTGCGTCGACGGCACCGCCGCAGCCGTACCGGCCGACCGCCGTGGCGGCCGTCGCCCAGCCCTGGGTCGCCGACGCCGAGGCGGGGCGGCAGCCCGAGGTGGCCTGGCCCGGTCCGGCCCTGCCCGGGGCGCCGCTGAGCGCGTCCACCGGCCTGACCTGTGTGACGGTCACCGGCGAGCAGGTGAAGCCGCTGCTCGACGCCGCCGCCACGGCGAACGTGCTGACCCCCTGGGTCTCGGACGGAAAGAGGTGGCGGGTCACCCTCCGACCCCTCCTGCCCGACGAGACCGACTGCGCCTCCCTCACCAGCGCCCGCTGACCCGTCCCACCCGCGCGACCGAGGCCGGCCTCGGTCGCGCGGTCGACCCCCGTCGGCCCCGGTTTGATCGCCGGATGTGGCATGTTGCGGTATCCCGAGAACCGGATGCCGCAACATGCCGCAGGCCGGTGAGGCATTCACGCAGGACGAAGGCAGGCCGGTGAGCCACCCGCGCCCGGGATGAAGGCAGGCCGGAGCACCGGACCGAGGCGGCACAATGTTTCACGTGAATCCGAAGCCCGGAGCAGAGATCCATCACACCGATCCGTTCGCGGTGCCGGCCGGGCAGCGCTCGCCCGTACGCCGGTTGCGCGGACGTCTCGCCGCGCCGGTCACCCTGTGGACCGCTCCCGGCCCGGCAGGGCTGACGGTGTCGTCCACGCTGGTCGCCGAGGGCGAACCGGATCGGCTGCTCGGGTTGGTCGACCCGGAGTCGGACCTGTGGGCGGCGGTGGAGGAGGCCGGACGGTTCGCCGTCTCCCCGCTGGGCCCGCCGCACCGCCAGCTCGCCGACCGGTTCGCTGGTCTCTTCCCGTCGCCGGGCGGTCTGTTCGCCGGCGGCTCGTGGACCGACACCCCGTACGGCCCGGTTCCGTCCGACGCCGGGGGTTGGGCCGGCTGTCGGCTCGACACCGTCCGGGAGTTCGGCTGGGGTCTGCTGGTGGAGGCCACCGTCGAGGCGGTCGACCTGGCCGATGAGACCACTCCGCTGCTGCACTACCGGGGGCGCTACCGCGAGTTGACCTGACCGACTCGCTCGGTGCCAGCAGTGCGGCCGGCGACGGGGTACGGGGGCGGCCCGATGACTGCGGCCGACCGGTTAGCGGAGTGACCTGGGTCACTCGGCGCACGCAGTGGACCGTTCGGCGCACTCACCGGCCGTGGTCGATCTCCGCCTTCCCGGCCGGGAGACGTGCTCTCTACCGTGCGCGAAACTCCCGAAGCCTGTGAAGGTGGTGATCCACAGATGTCCACGGACACACCCCCGTCCGCCCCGGCTGAGTCGGCGGCGGAAAGATACCTGGCCGTACAGCGGTCGGACGAGTTCTCCGGGTTGCGCCGCGCGCTGCGCGGCTTCGTCTTCCCGATGACCGTCGCGTTCTTCCTGTGGTATGCGCTCTACGTGATCCTCTCCGCGTACGCGCGGGACTTCATGGGCACGAAGCTGTTCGGCAGCAACATCAACGTCGCGTTGGTCTTCGGCCTGCTGCAGTTCGTCTCGACGTTCCTGATCGCGTGGCTCTACTCGCGGTACGCCGACCGGAGGCTCGACCCGATCGCCGACCGGATCCGCGCCGAGATGGGGGAGGTGCGCCATGATGACGGTGCTCGCGGCTGAGGCGGGGAGCGGCACCGCCCGCAACCTGACCATTGTGCTCTTCCTCGCCTTCGTGGCGGTGACCCTGGGCATCACCATCTGGGCCAGCCGGCAGACCAAGACGGCCACCGACTTCTACGCCGGCGGTCGTTCCTTCTCCGGTTTCCAGAACGGCATGGCGATCGGCGGCGACTACATGTCGGCCGCCTCGTTCCTCGGCATCGCCGGCATCATCGCCCTCTACGGCTACGACGGCTTCCTCTACTCGATCGGGTTCCTGGTGGCCTGGCTGGTGGCGCTGCTGCTGGTCGCGGAGTTGCTGCGCAACTCGGGCCGGTACACGATGGCCGACGTGCTGGCCTTCCGGATGCGTCAGCGTCCGGTCCGCACCGCCGCGGCCGTCTCCACCATCACCGTGTCGATCTTCTACCTGCTGGCTCAGATGGTCGGCGCGGGTGCCCTGGTGGCGCTGCTGCTCGGCATCAAGCCCGGCACGACCTTCCTCGGCATGGACGCCGCCACCGCGAAGGTGGCCACCATCATCCTGGTCGGCGCCCTGATGATCATCTACGTCACGGTCGGCGGGATGAAGGGCACCACGTACGTCCAGATCGTCAAGGCGTTCCTGCTGATGGCCGGCGCCCTGCTGATGACCCTGCTGGTGCTCGCCAAGTACAAGTTCAACCTGTCCTCGCTGCTCGGCGACGCGGCGGCGGCCTCCGGCAAGGGGGCCGCTTTCCTCGAACCGGGCCTGCGCTACGGCAAGGAGGTGGCCGGGGACCCGACGCAGACCTTCTACAACAAGATGGACCTGCTCTCGCTCGGCATCGCGCTGGTGCTCGGCACGGCGGGCCTGCCGCACATCCTGATCCGCTTCTACACCGTCCCGACGGCGAAGGCGGCGCGCAAGAGCGTGCTCTGGGCGATCGGCATCATCGGCACCTTCTACCTGCTCACCCTGGCCCTCGGCTTCGGTGCGGCGGCGCTGGTCGGCAGCGAGGCGATCACCGCGCAGGACAAGGCCGGCAACACCGCCGCCCCGCAGCTCGCCGAGGCGCTGGGCATGGACTTCTTCGGCGGCAACCTGGGTGCGGCGACACTGCTGGCGATCATCGCGGCGGTCGCCTTCGCCACCATCCTGGCGGTGGTCGCCGGATTGACGCTGGCGTCGTCGTCCAGCCTGGCGCACGACTTCTACGCCAACGTCATCAAGCGCGGCCAGGCCTCGGAGCGGCGGGAGGTGGCGGTCGCCCGGATCTCCGCCCTGATCATCGGCGCGGTGTCGATCGCGCTGTCGATCTACGCGCAGAACCTGAACGTCGCCTTCCTGGTGGCGCTGGCCTTCGCGGTCGCCGCCTCGGGCAACCTGCCGGCGATCCTCTACAGCCTGTTCTGGAAGCGGTTCAACACCTCGGGCGCGGTCTGGGCCATCTACGGCGGTCTGCTCTCCGCGGTGGTGCTGGTGTTCTTCTCACCGGTGGTCTCCGGCTCGGCGACCGCGATGTTCCCCAACCACGACTGGCAGTGGTTCCCGCTGTCCAACCCGGGCATCATCTCGATCCCGTTCGGCTTCCTCTGCGGCTGGATCGGCACGGTGATCTCCAAGGAACACGACGAGGAGAAGTACGCGGAGCTGGAGGTGCGCGCCCTCACCGGCGCGGGAGCCCACTGACGGTCTCCCCCTCCCGGCGGGGGTCCGGCGCAGGACGCGCCGGGCCCCCGCCGCCGCGTGGGGGTCAACCTCGGCGATTAGGCTGGCCGGCATGAAGGTTGCTCCGCGGTTCGGCGCCGGTCACCGTGTCCTGGTCACCGGCGGCGCCGGTTTCGTGCCGTCCCACCTCGTCGACGCCCTGACCGGTCGGGGCTGCACCGTGGTGGCGCTCGACAACTTCGTCACCGGCACCAAGGAGAACGTCGCGCACCTGCTCGACACGCCCACCTTCACCCTGGTCGAGGCGGACATCTCCGACGGGCTGCCGGCCCACCCGGCGCTCGCCGAGCGGCTCGACGCCATCCTGCACATGGCCTCGCCGGCCAGCCCCACCGACTTCGAGAAGCTGCCGGTGGAGATCCTCCGGGTCGGTTCGGTGGCCACCCTGCACCTGCTGGACCGCGCGCTGGCCGACGGCGCCCGGTTCCTGATGGCCTCCACCTCGGAGGCGTACGGGGACCCGAAGGAGCACCCGCAGCGCGAGACGTACTGGGGCAACGTCAACCCGATCGGGGTGCGGGCCGTCTACGACGAGGCCAAGCGCTTCTCCGAGGCGGCCACCATGGCGTACCACCGCAGCCGGGGGTTGGACGCGGCGATCGTCCGGATCTTCAACACGTACGGCCCCCGGATGCGCCCGGACGACGGTCGGGCCATTCCCACCTTCATCTCGCAGGCGCTGCGCGGCGAGCCGCTCACGGTGCACGGCACCGGAAACCAGACCCGCTCCATCTGCTACGTCGACGACCTGGTGCGTGGCATCCTGCTGCTGCTCGACTCGACCGAGACCGGTCCGATCAACTGCGGAACCGAGCACGAGATGAGCATGCGGAAACTGGCCGAGACGATCGTGTCACTCTGCGGCAGCAGTTCGACGGTGACGTACATCACGCGCAGCGCGGACGACCCGGAGATGCGCCGGCCGGATCTGACCCTCGCCCGGGAGCTGCTGGGATACCAGCCCACGGTGTCGCCCGAAGAGGGCCTCCGACGCACGATCGCGCACTTCCGCGGCCGCCTAGGGTAACCCTCCCGCGCCACGCGGGGCACGACCGGCGATTCGCCTTCGGGCATCACTCGACTCGGCTACGTACGCTGAGGTGCATGTCCGCGACATCGTCCGACGGCGTCCCGCTGCCGTACCTGCACCGCAGCTCCGGACGCGCCTCCGTATCCGGCACCGGCCGTGGTGCCTCCGGGCGCGCCCGGCAGCCCGACGCGCAGTGGTATCCGGCCTACGACGACGACCTGCCCGGTCACGGCGGGGCCGGCGGTCCGGGCGGTCCCGGTTCGCCGCCCGGACGGGGCGGCTCGGGTGGCGCCGGACGACGGGGGCCGCGACCACGCTGGCGGCGGATCGGCCTCGTCGCGGGTATCGCGGTGCTGGTGCTGGCCCTGCTCGGCGGCGGTGGTGCCTGGCTCTACACCAGCAACCTCAACAAGAGCCTGGCCCGGACGGACCCGTTTGCGGAGATCACCGCGGGGCGGCCGGCGAAGGCGGTCAACGGGGCGCTGAACATCCTGCTGGTGGGTTCGGACTCGCGCGACCCGGACGCGCCGGTGGACCGGCAGAGCCAGTGGCGCGCCGACACCGTCATCGTGATGCACATCCCCGCCGACCACAAGTCGGCCTATCTGGTCTCCATCCCGCGTGACCTGTACGTGCCGATCCCGGAGAGCGCGGGCGCCGAGTGTGGTTCCGGCCAACGCGCGAAGATCAACGCGGCCTTCGCCTTCGGCGGCCTGCCGCTGGCGGTACGCACCGTGGAGTGCTTCACGGACGTGCGGATCAACCACGTGATGGCAATCGACTTCGGCGGCTTCAAGGAGGTCACCGACGCGCTCGGCGGCGTGGACCTGAAGGTGGACCGGACCATCACCTCGATCCACAAGCCGTACCGCAAGTTCACCAAGGGCACCATGCACATGGACGGCGCGACGGCGCTGGACTGGATCCGCCAGCGCAAGCAGTTCCCGGACGGCGACTTCAGTCGGATGCGACACCAGCAGGAGTTCCTGCGCGCCCTGATGGACAAGGCGGCGAGCACGGGCACCCTCACCAACCCGAAGAAGCTGAACGCCTTCCTCCAGTCGGTGACCGACGCGGTGACCGTGGACAGGGACTTCTCACTGGCCGACATGGCGTTGCAGTTCCGGAACCTGCGCGGTGAGAACCTGACCTTCCTCACCAGCCCGAACGCGGGCAGCGAGACCATCAACGGAGAGTCGGTGGTGGTTTCGGACCGGGAGAAGGCGCTGGCGATGTACCGGGCGATGTCGGCGGACACCATGGCCGAGTGGGTGGCGGCGAACCAGAAGCCGGAGACCAGGGGCACCTGACGACGCCGGGTGGCGGCCACCGGCGTGGTCGCCGCCGTCGGGTCATCGCTGACCGGATGTCGCCGGGAGATTTCGACGGATGTCATCGGAGGTGCGGTTCCCGATGGCTAGATCATCGTCGGCCAACCACCGTGTGTACGCATTGACTCATCCGTTCGGTTGAACCCGCGCCGCAACTGTGCGAATAGTTGGGAATTGAGCGTGTGACGATCTCGCCTTGACGGGAAGCGGTACGTAAAGTGGTCCCGCCCCCCGACCACGCGAGCTGGAGCACGCATGCCGGTTCAGACCAGCCCCCGCCCCACATCGCTGGAATCCGATCCCTACGCACGGCCGTCGGCGACCATCCCGAAGCAGGGCGGTCGGGGCGGGCAGCGCACCGGCGGCGCGAAGAAGCGCACCAAGCGCAAGGATCCGCTCTGGGCCCGGCTCACCGTGGTGGCCGGGGCGGTGCTGATGATGACCAGCGGCGTCGCGATCGTCGGCAGCAAGGCGCTGATCAGCCAGGCCACCGGCAACATCGCCCAGAAGAACCTGCTCGGCGGGGCGGGCAAGACCGACGCCGAGGGCGGGGCCGACCTGAAGGGCCCGATCGACATGCTGCTGCTGGGCGTGGACGCCCGCGAGCGGTGGGCCGCGGACGACGTCCGCGCCGACAGCATCATCGTGCTGCACATCCCGGCCAGTCACGACCAGGCGTACATGATCTCGATTCCCCGGGACACCGAGGCGCAGATCCCGGCGTTCAAGAAGAGTGGCTACCCGGGCGGCACCGACAAGATCAATGCTGCCTTCCAGGCCGGCGCGCGCAACGGTGGCGGCTGGGAGGGCGGTGCCCAGTTGATGGCGCAGACCATCAAGAACATGACCGGGGTCAGCTTCGACGGCGCCGCGATCATCAACTTCGGCGGCTTCAAGAACGTCATCGACACCCTCGGCAGCGTCCGGATCTGCGTCAGTCACGAGGTCAAGTCAATCCACACCGTGATGGTCGACGGCAAGCAGATGTGGAAGGCGGACGCCAAGAAGACCGGCCGGCCGATGACCCCGGTGGTCTACAAGAAGGGCTGCCGGCAGATGACCGGCCTGGAGGCGCTCGACTACTCCCGCCAGCGCTACGGCCTGCCCAACAGCGACTACGACCGGCAGCAGAACCAGCAGCAACTGATCAAGGCGATGGCGAAGAAGGCCACCGACAAGGGCATGCTGACCAACCCGATCAAGGTGAACCAGCTGATCCGGGCGGCCGGCAAGGCGTTCGTCCTGGACACCGGCAACGTACCGGTCGCCGACCTGATCTTCGCCCTGCGCGGTATCAGCGCGAACGAGCTGACCATGCTGCGCACCAACGGCGGCACCTTCCACGGCAACGCCAACAACCGCGAGGCGCTCAGCGAGCAGACGCTGGAGATGTTCAAGGCGATCAAGGAGGACAGGTTGGCCGAGTTCGTGTACGCCAACCCAAACGTCCTCTCCACCCGGCGCTGATCCGTACCGGATCCGCGCAAACGCGCCTGACCGATCCCGACCGACCCGTACCGTGATCTGAGAATGCCTCACGTCACGGCCACGGGGAGGGCGTCACGTCCAGGTCAACGCGGGCCAACCGGGGGCGGAACGCACCGCCGCCCGGCCGCCGGGCCGCCCGCTGGCCGCGAATCCTGCTCGGCGTCGGGCTCGCCCTGGTGCTGCTGGCCACGCTGGCGGTGGTGGGCATGCGAACGCTCAGCAACCGGTACGAGCGCACCGTCAGCCGGGAGGAACTGCTCGCACCGGACGCCCGGCAACCCCGTACCGACCTCGACGAGGGACTCAACTACCTACTCGTCGGCACGGACCGGCGGACCGACTCGTCGCACCCGGACCAGCGCTCCGACACCATCCTGATCGTGCACCTGCCGCCGGGCATGCGGCAGGCGTACCTGATCTCCGTCCCCCGGGACCTGCTCGTGACCATCCCGTCCGGCAACGGGTACCCGGGCGGCCAGGACAAGATCAACGCGGCGTACGAACACGGCGGCGGCGGTCGCGGCGGAACCCGGCTGCTCTCCACCACCCTGACCCGGCTCACCGGGATCCGGTTCGACGGCGCAGCCCTGGTCGACTTCACCGGTTTCAAACAGGTCATCGACCTGCTCGGTGGCATCCGGATGTGCGTGGACACCCAGGTCAGCTCGATCCACACCGGGACCGTCTTCCAACCCGGATGCCAACAGATGAACGGCGCACAGGCCCTGGACTACGTCCGCCAGCGCTACGACCTGCCCGGCGGCGACTACGACCGGCAGCGGCACCAGCAGCAACTGCTCCGGGCGTTGCTCGACAAGGCCGGGCAGACCGACCTGCGCGGCGACCCGGTCAAGCTCGACCGGGTACTCCGGGCGGTGGGCGGCTCGCTGACCGTCGACACCAACGGCGTACCCCTTCAGGAGCTGGTCGTCGCCCTGCGGTCACTGCCGGCGGACGCGATGCGCGGGGTGCAGCTGCCGTCGTACCCGCAGACCATCGGCGCGGTCTCGTACGTGGTGCTCGACGACGCCGGCCGTGGGCTGTTCGGCGCGGTCCGGGCAGATCGGGTGCCCGACTGGGCGACCGCGCACCCACGCTGGGTCACCCGGCTCTGACCGGTGCCGGCGCACCAGCCCGGCCGATGCCGACCGACCGAGCGAGGATCTAGGCTTGGTACCCGTGTTCGGACCCCAGGTTCCCAGCGTGCCCGTGACCGAGATCAACGACGAGACCTACCTGCTCGACGTCCGCGAGGACGACGAGTGGGCGGCGGGACATGCTCCCGGCGCCCACCACCTGCCGATGATGCAACTGCCGGCCCGGCTCGCCGAGGTGCCCACCGACCGGGAGGTCGCGGTCATCTGTCGCTCCGGCGGGCGCTCCGCGCAGGTCGTCGGCTACCTGCTGCACCAGGGATGGGAGCAGGTGCGCAACGCCGACGGTGGGATGCGGCAGTGGGCCGCCGCCGGCCGGCCGGTGGTCGGCCCGGACGGGCAGCCCGGCCAGGTCGTCTGAGCGCCGACAGATGGGCGATCCGCTGGTCTTCGCGCACCGCGGCGCGTCGGCCGACCTTCCGGAACACACCCTGGCGGCGTACCTGCGCGCCCTCGACGAGGGCGCCGACGGCCTGGAGTGCGACGTCCGGCTGACCCGGGACGGGCACCTGGTCTGTGTGCACGACCGCCGGCTGAACCGCACCAGCAACGGTCACGGTCTGGTCAGTGCGCGTACCCTCGCCGAGCTGGAGACGCTGGACTTCGGGTCCTGGCATCCAGGGTGCGTTCCGGCCGACGGTGACGAGGTGCTGGACGAGACACACACCCGCCTGCTCACCCTGGAACGGTTGCTGGAGGCGGTGCTGGCCGCCGGGCGACCGGTCCGGCTGCTGGTGGAGACGAAACACCCCTCCCGTTACCGGGGGGACGTGGAACGCCGACTGGTCGCGCTGCTGCGCCGATTCGGCCTCGCCGAGCCCGGCCCGGACGACCCGGTGCAGGTCACCGTCATGTCGTTCTCACCGCTGGCCGTCCGCCGGATCCGGGAACTCGCGCCGGCGCTGCCCACGGTGCTCCTGCTGGAGATACTGCCGCGCTGGCTGCGGCTCGGTCGGCTGCCCTTCGGCGCCCGGATCGCCGGCCCCGGCATCGGGCTGGTCCGGGCCCGCCCCCAGCTGGTGCCGGCGCTGCGCGCGGCCGGCAACCAGGTGTACGTCTGGACGGTGAACGAGCCGGCGGACCTGGAACTGGTCCTCGACGCCGGGGTGGACGGGGTGATCACCGATCGGCCGGCCCGGACGCTGGCCCGACTGGGCCGGTGAGGCCGCCGGCAGGGGTGCCCGCGCTCCGTTCGAGGGGGCACACTCGGGACATGCCGGAGCGCACCGATTTCGCCGCCCTGATCGCCGGCCACAGCACGGTGATCGACATGATCAATTCCGGTGACGCGGGGCTGCCCGTCCTCACCCGACTACTCGAGGTGGCCCGGCCGGCCCTCGGTGCGGACAGCCTGGCCTTCGTCGAGTTCGCCCCGAGCGGCGGCCGGGTCATCGCGGCCAGCGGCAACGCCGAGTGGGCGGTCGGGCGACCGTTGCCCGCCACCGACCCGGCCACCGTCTGTCTGCTCACCGGGCCCCGGGTGCGGCAGGTACAGGTCGACCACCTGCCCGGGCCGCTCGCCGGTGAGCTGGCCGCGCGCGGGTTGCGCCGGATGGTGGTGGCCCGATCCGAGATCGGCGGGCTCACCGTCGGCAGCCTGCACGCGCTCTACACCGACGCCGAGGAGGCCGAGGACCGCAGCGGGCAGGCGGTGGTCGGCTACCTGGCCGCCTGCGTCGCCCACATGTACGGCGACCAGAGCGGGCTGCCGGTGCACGGTGACGGGCCGGTGGTGGCGGCCCTCGCCGACGGGCTTGCCGTGGTCGACCGGGACGGCCACGTCCGGCTCTGGAATCCGGCGGCGGCGCAGGTGACCGGCTGCTCTCCCCGGGAGGCGCTGAACCGGCCGCTGCCCTTTCCACTGCCCCCGTCCGGCCAGGTGCTCGACCATCGGATGCCGGACGGTCGCTGGTTGCGGGTCACCTCCGGGGAGTTGGCCGGTCCGGGTGCGCTGCGGGTGGTCACCTTCCGCGACATCACCGACCAGCAGCGCCGGACCTCCGACCACGATCTCTTCGTCGCGGTGACCAGCCACGAGTTGCGGACGCCGGTCACCGTGATCAAGGGGTACGCGGACACCCTGACCGATCACTGGGAGTCGCTGACCGAGGCCGACCGGCGGGCGGCGGCCCGGGTGATCGGCCAGCGCGCCAACGAGCTGGCCCGGCTGGTCGACCGGCTGCTCACCTCCGCCACCGACGTGTGCGCCGGTGGCGATGCGGCAGTCCCGTTCGACCTCGGCACGGCGCTGCGGGCCACCGTGCCGGACCTTCCGGCCGACCTGCGCCACCGGCTGGTCCTCGACGTTCCCGCCGATCTGCCCAGGGCCCTCGGCGACCGGCGCAGCATCGCCACGGTGCTGACCGAGTTGGCCACCAACGCGGGGAAGTACTCGCCACCGGGTTCCTTGATCGAGGTCACCGCGGACACGAACGGACAGACCGTCTCGTTCCGGGTCAGCGACCGGGGCGTCGGCATCCGCCCGGAGCACGTGGAGCGTGCGTTCGACCGGTTCTGGCAGGGCGAATCCGGGGACCGCCGTGGCTACCCGGGTGCCGGGCTCGGCCTCTATCTCGTCCGCCGGATCGTTGAACAGCAGAATGGATGGGTATCCCTTCGACCGAGAAGCGGTGGCGGTACGGTCGCAGAGGTGCGGTTGCCACGGGGATGACCCACCGGTCCGGCCGGGGGTGAGAGGAAGCCAGGGTGTCGACGCAGGCGGTCGAACGTTCATGGTGTGTGGTCGTGCCGCACCACGCCACCGGCGCGCGGGTGGCCCGGCGCCGACTCGCCGACGAGCTGGCCGGGGCGGTGCCCAGGTCCCTGTTGGCCGATCTCGTGGTGGTCCTGGCCGAACTGGTGGGCAACGCGGTCCGGCACGCCGATCCGCTGCCCGGCGGGGTGGTCCGGGTGGCCTGGCGGGTGCGCCCGACGCCGGCGGGGCCGAGCGTGTCGATCCGGGTGACCGACGGCGGCGCGGCAGCCCGGCCGCTGGTCCGGATGGCCGACCCGGACGCGATCGACGGTCGCGGCCTGCACATCGTCTCCGGTCTGTCGAGCCGCTGGGGGGTCCACCGGGACGGTCTGGGGCAGAGTGTCTGGGCGGAGTTCGACCCGGTCACCGTGGCACCGGCCGCCCTGGCCGCCGCCAGCTGACCCCGACCGCGGGGGCGGGTCCTGCCCACACCGTCCGGTGGCGGCCTCTAGGCTGTGTCGCCGTGAGCAAGCGTCGAAAGAACCAGCGCGCCGGCGAGGCCGCTCCCCGCCGGGAGAAGGTCCGCGACATCTTCGTGCCCCGTCCGTTCGAGGGGCTGGTGGACGAACCGGAGTGGATCGCCCTGCGCGAGCTCGTGCCGGCCGCCTCGGCGCCGCTGCGGCTCACTCCGGAGCTGGTCGAGGAGTACGGTGACCGCCCGGTCATCCTGGCCACCGTGCTGCCGATGGCCGCACCGGTGATGACGAAGCCGGACGGACGAATCTTCATCGGGCTCCAGCGGCACCAGCAGTCCGGTGACGTCTCCCGGGACCTGGCCGACGCCCTGCTCTGCGCGCTGCGTACCGAGCCGGGCGGCCAGGTGTCCGTGCCGCCGCTGCCCGCCCCCGGCCCACGCCTGCAGGACATCCTGGTGGACGGCCCGCTCGACATCACCATGCATGACGGTTTCGAGTTCTGGCTCGATCCGGGGGCGTCCGACGACCCGACCGTCCAGGCGTCCCTGGAGCGGGCGAACGCCGCCGTCTACCCGACGGTGAAGCTCATCGCCGCCCGCGCCGCCTACTGGTGCCAGGTGCCGGAGAAGGCGCACGTGCGCTGGGTGCTGCCGGAGGACGAGGACACCGCGCTGGACGCGCTGTCCCGGCTCTCCGCCGCCGGCACGCTGACGCTCGGCGAGGGCACGAGGTTCGCCGGCATGTTCCGGGCACACGGCCGGCTGGTGCCGGTCTGGGATCTACCGGAGAATGCCCCGGCCGCCGACTGGGAGGCGCCGGTCGCCGAGTTCGCCAAGCGGTACGCCGAGGCATTGGCGGATCAGGGGGCGCTGGACGCCGCCGGACGCCGGGCCCGCCAGGGTCTCCTCGGCCGCCAGCTCACCTTGCGCTGACCTCCCCGCCCACTACAGGTACGGGCACGGGTCTGAAGAGGCCCGCCCTGACCGTCGACACCGCCCCGGCCCGGGGACGGGCGGCGGGCGGCGGCTCGGGGACAGGGGCGTGGCCGGGGTCAGCG